>JAHIRR010000079.1 GCA_018818505.1 Candidatus Omnitrophota bacterium
TCTCTTTTCGCCGCCGCAAGATAAAATAAAAAGAATTTTTTAAGAGAATTTTTGCGAGGTGGAGGACGCAAAGTGTTTGGCGCATTTTGCCCCCACCCAAAATGCGCCAAACACGAAGAAGCCGAATCGTACTCTTGAATAATCACCAAGCGAGCGGCCTAGCGAGCGAAGCAGTGAGGCCGAGCCCCCAGGCGAGGACGAACGGTGCATGCACCACTAACGTAGCCCGCCCAAGTGGGCGGTGCATTAGTTCATTAAATCTGAAAGAACGAAAAGAGAACGTTGTAAAGACGAAACAAAAGGTCATCCGAAGGTTTTAATATAGACTTTGGACATGATAATATCCTGCATGTCTTAAGAATTTTGCATCGCTGATACGTCGCTCCAATTATAGTTTGTCTCCAGAAGCAGGATGGTCTGGATCAGGGCCAGATGGGAATACCCTTGGGGGAAGTTGCCTGTCATCCTGTGAGGATTTATCTGCACATCTTCGGAGAGAAGATTAAATTTGTTCAGGCACTGCAGGACATTTTCAAGCATCTGGCGGCTCTTTTTTTCTTCTCCTATCAAATACAACGCGTTTATCATCCAGAATGTACAGACAATAAAAGCGCTCTCAGGCCTGCCAAATTCATCCTCTGATATATAGCGGAAAGTAAAACCGGATTTCGCCAATTCCTCATATGTTTTTCTGACCGTGCTTATTATTCTCGGATCGTCCTTCCCGAGAAAACCGTAATGCAGCATCAGAAGATTTGCCGCGTCCAGGTCAGAGCTGGCGTAATGCATCACAAATGACTTGCGCGTTTCATCCCATCCGTTTTCGAGTATGTCCTGCTTTATGTCAAAAGCTATCTTAAGCCATCTTTCAGCATTATCGGATCTTCCGATAAAACGAGCGATCTTCGCAGCCCTGTCCATAGCCACCCAGCTCATGACCTTGGAATGGACATAGTGCCTTGATTCTCCCCTGCGCTCCCATATCCCGCTATCAGGTTCTCTCCATTTTTTAATCACATTATTAGCCAGATCCCTGACCACTGTCCAGATTTCCTCATCTATCGCAATCCTGTCTCTGCGGTTTACGACAAGATACGTATATATGGCCTCTATGAGCTGGCCGTAGATATCGTTCTGCACCTGTTTATACGCATCATTGCCGATTCGCACAGGCCTAGATCCTTCATATCCAGTCAGATGCTCCAATACCCTCTCCGGCAATAATCTTTCTCCGTTTATTCCATACATAACAGATATGTTTTCATGCTTTAGAAGCCTTCTATTCAGCACAAAGTTCATATAGCGCTGCGCCGAACGCATGTGCCCTATTCTGGTGTATAAGTCCACGATCATGGAGGCATCCCGTATCCAGCAGTACCTGTAATCCCAGTTTCTATCTTTGCCGACAATTTCAGGCAGTGATGTTGTAGGCGCCGCGATAACAGCTCCTGAGCGCTGATATGTAAGAAGTTTAAGCGTAATGGCGGAACGTATGAGCAAATCCTTGTATTTCGACGGGACCCTTGTCCTGTACACCCAATCCAGCCAGTAAGTCTTTGTCTTTTCGTATTCAATGTATATCTTATCCGTGTCTATATCTTGCATTTTTTCGTGATACGAAAAGAGTAGAAAAGAAGTGCCTTTAAGCTCAATAGGCTCTGAGTTTATTATTCTAGCATGATCCAGATTGCTGTATAAATAGAAGCTGGCATATTCACCCTTCCTAGATGTGGCCTTTATGTGATTATTTTCCATGACAATCTCGGTATCGCTCGCGGCATAATTCGGTTTTGGCTTCAGTTCAACAATAATCTTTGGATTGCCTGAGATGAGCAGAATGTCCCTGTGGATCTCCGGCGGGCAATAATATTCTTCTCTTGAAGTAAGAAAGCGCGGCATATAATCTCTTACTTCAAAAACCCCGTCTTCTGTGGTAAAAACGGTTTTTAGGATAGGTGTATGAACGACATAGTGCTGTTCTATTTTTGTTATACGGGAGGCTGATATCCTGAAATATCCTCCTTTATCCTGATCCAAGATCCTGGCAAATACGGATGATGAATCAAAGAACGGAAGGCACAGCCAATCTATGCTGCAGTCACCCGAAATCAAAGCCGCGCTTGTGCAGTTTCCTATAATAGCGTGATCATACTTTTGCATTTGTTACAGACTCCCTCTAAGAAATGTAAAACTGAACGCAATAATGGGTATGCGGTGAAAAGTTTTGAAGAGGCTATATTATATTCCCTTTCGTCTTTCGTCTCCTTGTCTTGCTTGTTTTCGTCTTTCTTCTCTTCGTCTTTCGACCTGCTTACGAATGTCATATGCCTTAGCTTCTGAGATTTTAAAGGTCATAATAATAAAAATAGCGGTAATAGAGGCTATGATCGGAATGCCGATATCGCAGATCCTCATATACA
>JAHIRR010000080.1 GCA_018818505.1 Candidatus Omnitrophota bacterium
CGCTATGCCAGTAAGTTTATCTCTTCATCTCGATGCGTATGTTCAGATGTTTTCCAGGGATGCCAAGAGATTGGGCAGCATCTTTGATGATATGGAGCTGACCATGGGCGCAGGCGCTGTTGCCGGCACATGTATTGATTCATCAAAGTATAAGATCAATTCAAAGCCTTGTAGCCCCGTTAATTCCATAGATAGTGTGAGCGACAGGGATTTTGTTATAGAGGTATTAAGCGCCCTGGCAATATCAGGCATGCATTTATCAAGACTGGCAGAAGATCTGATTCTATGGTCAACAAAAGAGTTCGACTTTATAGATATAGACGAGGCATTTTGCACAGGTAGTTCTCTTATGCCACAGAAGAAGAATCCTGATGTGTTGGAGCTTATAAGAGGCAACGCGGGAAAATTGTACGGGAATTTGATGAGCGTATTAGTAATGATGAAGGGTTTGCCTTTGTCATACAATAGGGATATGCAGCTTGATAAAGAACCGCTTTTTAGTTCGTTTGAAATTATCCAGGATGAGTTTAGTATCTTGGCAAAACTTTTGCCAAAACTAAAATTCAAGAAAGAAAATATAGCCAGTCAGCTCAAGGATGAAAGTCTATACGCTACTGACATGGCTGATTATCTGGTACAAAAAGGAGTCGCCTTTAAAGACGCGCATACGATTATCGGTAAGCTTGTCAAAAGCGGTAAAGAGATTAAAAAGATGAAAAGCGAGGAGCTTAAGAAATTTCATCCGCTTTTAACGAGTAAGGCAGTGAAGGATATTATAGATCCAGAAACATCTATTAAATCAAAGAAATCAGTGAGAAGAAAGGCATAAGACATGCATGACTTTAAATACAGGCGCAGCGAGCTTTATTGTGAATCTACGAGCGTAGAAAGGCTTGCCAGGAGGTACGGCACGCCCCTATATGTTTACAGCAAAAAGACATTCCTGGATCATTACAGGAAACTGCGGGATGCATTTAAGAGAGTAAAGCCGCTTATATGTTATTCAGTAAAAGCGAATTCGAATCATTCAATATTAAAGACGCTTGTTGCTTCAGGTGCAGGCCTGGACATTGTATCTGGTGGTGAGCTCTACAGGGCGCTTAGGGCAGGCGCTTCACCCAGGAAGATCGTGTATGCAGGCGTGGGCAAAACAGAAAAAGAGATAGAGTTTGCTATAAAGAGCAATATTCTGCTTTTTAATGTTGAGTCCCTGCCCGAGCTCGAGATGATCAATAGAGTTAGCGGCAGGTTGCGCAAAAAGCAGGCTGTTGCGATTCGCGTAAATCCAGATGTAAAAGCGCGCACTCACAAATATATCACGACAGGACATAAACAGAATAAATTTGGCATTGATATTGAGGCTGCAAGAGGTATTTTCTTATGCCATCGAGAATTCAGGAATCTGGACATCACAGGGGTACACCTACATATTGGTTCGCAGATAGTTGATGCAAGGCCGTTCGTGAAGGCTATTGAAAAGCTGGTAGGTTTTGTGCAGAAGCTTGAAAAAGCTGGCGTAAGGATAAAATGGTTTAATATAGGCGGTGGTCTTGGAATAATCTATTCTGGGGAAAGGCCGCAGACTGCCCAGGAATATGCAAAGGTAGTTCTGCCACTACTTAAAAAACTAAATGCCAGGATAATACTTGAGCCAGGCAGGTTTATTGCAGGCAATGCAGGCATACTCGTGGCAAAGGTGCTATATATAAAGGAGGCACCCAGCAAAAATTTTGCCATAGTAGACAGCGCAATGAATGACCTGGTGAGGCCAAGCCTTTACCATGCCTATCATGAGATATTGCCTGTTAGGTCCAGGTCATATAAGGGTGATATACGCAAGTACGACGTGGTAGGTCCTATTTGCGAAAGCGGAGATTTTCTAGGTAAAGACAGGAAGTTTATTGACTTAAGGCAGGGCGATTTGCTGGCTGTCATGAGCGCGGGCGCGTACGGCTACAGCATGGCCAGCACCTATAACTCCAGGCCAAGACCAGCAGAGGTCCTGGTAGACAGGTCTCGCGCAAGACTCATAACCCAGCGCGAAACCTACAAAGACCTAAGCTAAAGTAGACAAAACAGTCACTGACTGTTTTGTCTACTTTTCAGTAGTAAGGTGAGATGATGAGGTTAAAATTTACGAAAATGGTTGGGGCTGGGAATGATTTTGTGGTAATTGACGTTCGGTTCTCGGTTTTCGGTTCTCGGTTTTCGATTGCTAAATTGGCGCAATTTCTTTGCGAGCGAAAGACTGGGGTAGGCGCTGATGGCTTGCTTGTACTGGAGAAATCCAAGAAAGCAGACTTTAGAATGCGCATATTTAATGCTGATGGCAGCGAGGCAGAGATGTGCGGCAATGGGCTGAGGTGCGCTGCATTGTATGTAGGCAAAAAGGGCAAAGCAAAAGTTGAGACAAAAGCAGGCATTTATGAAGCGAGCATCACAGGTAAGGATAGAGTTAAGATAAAGATGGAAGAATCAAAAGATCTGAGATTAAATTTTCCAATCAGAGTAAATGATAGGTGCATAAGAGCGAGTTATATTGATACTGGTGTGCCGCATACAGTGGTTTCTGTTCAGGGCATTGAAAAGATAGATGTTGATTCTATTGGCAGAAGCATAAGATATCATAAAGAATTCAAGCCGGCCGGCACAAATGTTGATTTTGTCGAAATCATAGACGATAAAAACATAAAGATGCGGACGTATGAGCGCGGAGTAGAAGGAGAAACGCTTGCCTGCGGGACAGGTGCGGTGGCGGCGGCTATTGTTTCGGTTTTCGGTTTTCGGTTTTCGGTTTTCGGGATAAAGGTTCATACAAAAGGTGGGATTTTAAAGGTTTATATTAGCAATAAAGATATTTATCTAGAAGGAGAAGCTAGAAAGGTTTATTACGGTAGTGTCAAGTAAAGCATGAAAGGATTTAAAAGAAACCACAGAGGACACAGAGAAAAACTATAATTTAAAAAAATCTCTGTGTTCTCAAGTATTTTTAGAAGAAATATAAAGATTATTTTAGTTTTAAAATAGGAAGGGTTTTATTAAGTAAACATTGGCTAACTAAAGTCTAATAGAGTACACAGAGGGAACTATAAAAAATCTCTGTGTTCTCTGTGGTATCTTTTTTTGACAGGGGAGAGGTGAATTATGTTTGAAGGTTCAATGACAGCTCTAATAACACCGTTTAAAAAAGGCAAAGTGGATGAGAAGAAACTAGTAGAGCTTGTGGAGTTTCAGATAAAGAATGGCACTAGCGCCATAGTGCCTTGCGGCACAACAGGCGAGTCTACAACTCTTTCTTATGAAGAGCACGAGCATGTCATAGAGGTTGTGGTAGAGGCCGCAAATAAAAAAATACCTGTTATTGCTGGCACAGGCGCTAATAATACCAGCGAGGCTATCATGCTGACAAAATATGCGAAAGAGGTTGGCGCTGAGGCGTCACTACAAATCACACCTTATTACAACAAGCCTACACAGGAAGGCATTTATCTGCATTTCAAGAAGATCGCTGAGGAGTGCAAGATACCTCTTATTGTCTACAATATCATGTCTCGTACAGGCGTAAACATAACCCCAGAGACAATGCAGCGTTTGAGCAAAGTAAAGAATATCGTGGGCGTAAAGGAGGCGAGCGGGAATCTGGACCAGATGTCTCA
>JAHIRR010000081.1 GCA_018818505.1 Candidatus Omnitrophota bacterium
TATCCGCAAGAACGCGATCAAGCATAAGATCCCGTATATTACAACACCAGCAGCAGCTGTTGCAGTAGCAGAAGGCATAAAGTCTTATTTAGAAAACAAGGGTGACGTAAAGTCGCTGCAGGCATATCACAGCGAAATCGGTGAAGAAAGTCCTGTCATTGCGAGCGTAGCGAAGCAATCTCAAAAACATGTAATTTAGATTGCTTCGTCGCTTCGCTCCTCGCAATGACAGAGAGGCTATAATTATGTTCAAGCGCGTCGTAACCAAAAAGATAAGCTTCGACAACGAGAAATACCTCTCAGAGCAGACCAAGGAGATTCTCTCCAGGGTCAAAAGATTCGACAATAAACTCTATCTGGAATTCGGGGGCAAGATATGCTTTGATTATCATGCCGCAAGGGTATTGCCTGGCTATGACCCTAATGTCAAGATGCGGCTTCTTGAAAAGCTTAAAGATTATGCTGAGATAATTATAAGCGTGTATGCAAAAGATATTGAGCAGGGCCGGGTCAGAGGAGATTATGGCATAACATATGACCTTGCGACATTGAAGCTGATAGATGATCTAAGGGCGTGGAACCTTAATGTTGCATCAGTTGTGCTCACGAGGTTTAATAACGAGCCAACCGCGGTTAAGTTTAAACGCCGTCTTGAAAAATTAGGGCTCAAGGTCTATAAGCATGTAGAGATAAAAGGCTATCCGCATGACATTGAAAAAATAGTAAGCGCCGGGGGTTATGGGAAAAATGATTATATCGAGACAGAAAAACCAGTGATCGTTGTAACTGCGCCTGGCCCAGGAAGCGGAAAGCTCGCTACATGCCTTTCTCAGCTCTACCATGACCACGTAAAGGGAATAAATTCAGGCTACGCGAAGTTCGAGACGTTTCCTATATGGAACCTGACGCTTAATCATCCTGTGAACATCGCATATGAAGCCGCAACAGTCGATCTGGCTGATTTTAATCTGATCGACCCATTTCATCTCGAAAAATACAAAGAGGAAACAATAAATTACAATCGCGATGTCGACGCATTTCCCATATTAAGGAATATTATCCATAAGATCACAGGCTCCAGCGACAGTTATTATAGTTCGCCGACAGATATGGGTGTCAATAGGGCTGGTTTTGGCATAATAGATGATGAAGGTACTCGTGTGGCTGCAAAAGAAGAGATAATACGAAGATACTTTCGCCATAATCTGGAATTTGCGATCGGCACTGGCACTAAAGAAGAAGTTGAGCGGGCAGCAGCGATCATGGATAAGGCAGGTGTTAAGGCTGAGGATAGGTCTGTAGTTCTTCCTGCCAGAAAAGCAGCAGAGGATTGCAGAAAAAAGAGTAAAGGCAATAAAGGTTATTACTGCGGCGCTGCAATTGAGCTTAGCGATGGCAAAATCGTGACAGGCAAGAATTCCCCTGTTATGCACGCGGCATCCGCAGCTATTATAAATGCGATAAAACATCTCGCAGGGATTGGCGATAAAGTGCACATACTCAAGCCAGAGATCATGAGCGATCTATCTAAATTGAAGAAGGATATATTAAGCATGAGTTCAGAAAGTTTGACCCTGGATGAAATACTCGTGGCGCTGTCCATAAGCGCGCATACGGATAAAAATGCTAAAAAGGCCCTGTCCATGCTCAAAGACTTGAGCGGATGCGAACTTCACAATACGCACCTTCCTACGCCTGGCGATGAGGCTGGACTCAGGAGACTTGGCATAAATTTCACAACAGACGCGATTCCATCGTCGAGTTTATTCTTTAACTACTGACCTGATTAGAAGGGGGAAATTACACATGAGCGGCATATTTGGAGTGGCGGCAGAAAAGGATTGTACATTAGATCTATTTTATGGAGTGGACTATCACACACACCTGGGCACAGAATACGGCGGGATCGCTGTATCGACAGACAAGAGGATCTATAGACAAATTCATGACATATCCCAGAGCCAGTTTAAATCCAAGTTTTACGAAGACTATAAAAAATTCAAAGGAAAATATGGCATTGGGGTAATAAGCGATTCTGACGCGCAGCCAATGTTTTTAAATGCCAAATTCGGGTCGTTTGCAATATGCATGACAGGCCTTATTGAAAATACAAGCCAGCTTATTAAAGAATTACACAAAAGAGGACATTCTTTTAGTGAGACAGAGGATGGTTCTTCAAACAGCGTCGAGGTGGTGGCAAAACTTATAAGCGAGGGAGAAGATTTTATAAGTGGTATCGAGAATATGTCCAGCAAGATCATAGGTTCTGCCAGCATACTTTTGCTCTGCAAGGATGGCATATATGCGGCAAGAGACAGATTTGGCTATACCCCGCTTGTTATAGGAAAAAGAGGAAATGATTTTGCTGTTTGTTCGGAGTCATGCGCTTTTCCTAATACTGATTTTAAGGTTCAAAAATTTCTTTCACCAGGCGAGATAGTTTTAGTGAATGATAAAGGCGTGAAACAGGTAAGGGGCCCGAAAGACATAAATCAGATATGCTCATTTTTATGGATATATACGGGCTTTCCAGCCTCTACTTATGAAGGCGTAGGCGTTGAGGCAGTAAGAGAAAGATGCGGCAGGGCTTTAGCAAAGCGCGATAAAGATATAGAGGTGGATGTTGTCTCTGGTGTGCCTGATTCAGGTGTCGCGCATGCGATCGGCTATAGCATGGAGTCAAAAAAACCATATAGGCGGCCACTTGTAAAATACACGCCTGGATATGGTAGGAGTTATACCCCGCCTGTCCAGGAGATAAGGGATCGCGTGGCAAAGATGAAGCTTATACCTGTAAAAGATGTTATAAATGGAAATAGAATTGTTGTGTGCGAAGATTCTATTGTAAGAGGGACACAGCTTAAAAACTTTGCTACTAACAAACTCTGGGACAATGGCGCAAAAGAGATACATATAAGGCCAGCCTGTCCGCCGCTGATGTTCCCATGCAAATTCTGCTTATCCACAAGGTCTATCAATGAGCTCGCAGCTCGTCGAGCAATAAAGGATATAGAGGGCAAGGATGTTGAGGATGTCTCGAAATATACAGACGACACTACTCCAGAATACAAGAAGATGGTCAAGTGGATTGAAAAAGATATTGGCGTTACCACGCTCCGTTACCAGACACTTGATGATATGATAAAAGCAATAGGCCTTCCCCGCGAAAAACTTTGCACCTATTGCTGGAACGGCGAGTGCATGGCCAAAGGCAATCTCCTTCCCTAACTTTACATTTGAAGGTAACCAGTGAGTCTTCAGGGGAGGCACATGTGTCATTGCGAGCGAGCCGAAGGCGAGCGAAGCAATCTCTTCGACGGAGATAGAGATTGCTTCGTCGCTCACTCCGTTCGCTCCTCGCAATGACA
>JAHIRR010000009.1 GCA_018818505.1 Candidatus Omnitrophota bacterium
CTATACAAATTATAGCATAAATTGACGATAAGTCAAGTAAAATGCCTAAAAAGTTAGCACTATATAATAGAGCAAAAAAATATATGGAGATTAGTTCCTTAACCGACGGTGGGAACAAAGAAGAAATGGTTATACTGATAAAAAATTTTGGCGAAAATGACTTGTCAAGCAAAATCTAAGCCCTCGGGTTAGATTTTGCGCAGACCTCGCCGCGCTCTTTGGCGGGTCAAGTATTTTTTTACGCGAGAGGGGTGCACTCGCTAAAGTAGACAAAACAGTCAGTGACGGATTTGTCTACTTTAGAGCGAACTCTTTACCTGGATTCAAAGGAGATGATTACGTTAAAGGTGATCTGGTACTGGCTCATGCCTTTGGGGAATGCTGGGAATGGGCTGGCATCTCTTACGCTATTTATGGCGATCTTTCTCAATGCTGGACTTCGCGCGGATCTTTCATCTATTACCTTGACCAAAAGGAGTTCGCCGCTTGAGGTAACCACAAAGGATAAAAATACCTCGCCCCTGGCTAATCTTTCTTTGCGCGGGTAATTCCTGTCAGCGTACTGTCTTATCTTCTCTCTGACTGAGCGGTAATAACTTATATATGTTGCCTTCTTGGCGTCGTCCTTCTCTTCCTCTATTACCTTTTCAAAGCGTTTCTCTTCTGCCTCTGCTTCCTTATGCGCCGCAACGCGTCTCGGTTTCTTTTGCGCGATTTGTTTCTTTTCTACAGCGATCTTCTTTGGAGGATTACTTATCTCTTCCTTTTTTATATCAGGGAGTTTTTTTGCTATTGGTTCGACCGCCTTTTTAACCTTTGGTTCTTCCTTTATTTTATAATATGCGATCTTTATGCTCTGCAAAGACCTTTTGCTCGGCACAAACGGCATATGCGGCAGGCCTAAGAAAAAGACAGAATGAACCACTAGCGAAATCAAGAGTGACAACTGAAATATTTTATTCTCGTTCATTAACAATTATGATAGCAACTTGCTGTGATTTTGTCAAATGCGGCCATTAAAACTTATAACTCGCTCCCATCTCAAAGTTCCGCTCTGGCGCGGGGTAATAGTCTTTTTTATTTGAGCTTGAGCTCTTGGCAGCGTATGTAAAATATTTTTCGTCAAATATATTATTGACTCCCGCGTAAATCTCTATAGAATCTTTGCCATAAGAAAACCGACTATCCAATGTAAAAAAATCCTTCATCTTAGATGTCTCATTCCTTGTGTCATTGATCGCGTAGCGTTCGCCAACATATCTTCCTGTTAGAGAAAGATTGTAATCCTTGCAAAGCTTGGCGCTCAAACTGGCCACAGCCTGATGCATGGGAGTCATCGGTATGTCGTTGCTGCCATAGTCACCGCCCTTGAATTTCGCCTGTTGACATGTGTAGTTTGCGTGCAGGAGAGGTTTGTCTACATAAGGCAAGTCTATGAAATTCGACAAGTCCAGATCCACCCCCAGCTCAACACCTTTTCTTCTTGTCTTATCATAATTTTCATTTTGACCTGGTGAGGGATAAGGATTCACATATATCTCATCCTTTATATCTATCCAGTACGGCGTGACTGTAACTATCGCTGCATCGTCAAAATTATGCCTGATGCCGACTTCATACTGGGTACCTGTCTGCTGCCTGAGGCTAGTATTTAATCCTGACCAAGTACTATACCATTCGTCAGTTGCCAAAAATCTAAAACTCTCCTGCATGCTTAAATGCACGCTGGAATCATCAGAATATTCATATTTAAGGCCAGCCATAAACATAGACTCAGTTGGCTCTTTTGTCTCGCGCCGCACAGTAGACGCGCGCTGATCAAATATATATTCTGCCTTTTGATATCTTGCCCCGCTATTTATAAAAAGATTTTTGAACATCTCGTATTCTGAATAGCCGTAAAAGCCCATCTCTTCCTTAAATATAGTAAGGTCATCTGAATTCCATTCACTGCCCTTGATCATATTTTCAATATCATAATAGTCCATGCCAATAACAAAATTCAGCTCTTTATCGCCAATGCTGCCATCGTATGTATATTTTACAGTAGCGCCTTCTGTATCTATCATGTATTTCTGCGCGGATGGCCAGCCGCCATAATCAAGCCACGAATAAGAGTCTCTGTTTCTGTAAAATACATCTACGTTAAAATGCGCTGAATCCGTGACATCAAACCATGGCCTTAGATCCAGCGACAGATTGACATATCTATCCTTTGTAGAAGCGAAATCGCTCTCATCCGGCGACCCTCGCCTGCCATACTGCGTAAGCTCACCCTGGTCATCAAGGCCTCCTGGCAATCCGTAGTCATCTTCATGCCATCCTGCTGTTAGCTCAAATGACAGGTCTTCTGAAAATTCATAACCCAGCTTTGTATTACAATCCTTTGTATTCACATTGCTATTTGATCTATAGCCATCACTATCGTAATGTTTCAAATATAAATAATGAGAAAATTTTCCTGTCTCTCCTAAAATCTCTACATCCTCTTGATAGCTATCATAACTCGCGGCCATTATACCTGCTTTTCCGGATATCCCTTCATTACCTTTCTTTGTTATGACGTTAACCACGCCGCCTACCGCGTTATCTCCATATAAAACCGAGCCTGCGCCCCTTATGATTTCTATTCTCTCTACACTCTCCAGGGGCAATTGCAGCCAATCAGGGCCTGATATGTCCGCGGGATTGACCTTGCGGCCATCTACGAGAAGAAGCACGTTTCTTCCAGCTGTGTCCCCAAAACCCCTGATATCTACTGTTGCGGTCTTGGCGCTGCTATTATCGTAATAATGGATCCCCGCCTCTTCCTTTAATATGTCTGCCACATTCTGGGCATTAGAAGATCCAATGCTTTTAGAGTCGATCACAGTAATGTTTGACCCTGTCTTATAATCCTCCTGGACCATTCTTGTGGGCGTGACTACGATCCTTTCCAGCTCCACATTTTCTGCATAAACAAGTCTTACTGATACCGTTAACACCAATGCCAAAAAAATTGCCTTCATAATATTCCCTCCTTAAAAATAAAAAACCCCGACTTTTTTTAAGTCGGGGCTGCACCCTGATTTCTTCACCCTTTATAACTGCCCTTCGCAGTTCCCTGTTATAGGGAAAAATATATTGTAAGGTTTTCTGACTTAGGGCGACTCCTTCAACTAAACTCGTAACATAGTCCTGAGCATGTCGAAGGACCTACTCTTTGCGCCTTCTCATCCCGAATATTCGGAATAATGGCATATTGCAAATTTCGCTCCCATTACAGCAGCGGGGCTGCGCTGGACTCTCACCAGCTTCCCTTAGACAACATAATGTGAAATATTCAATTGTAAATCTTTTATACCGCAACCTCCCGCCCTTGTCAACCCTAAAGTAGACAAAACAGTCACTGACTGTTTTGTCTACTTTAGCTGGCGACGGACTAGGAAGACGTGGGGCCGAGAGGTGAGTGGGTTTTCTTTGACAATAACCCGGGTCTTATAGACCTCTTCTATTGTCTTGTAATCCAGGACCTCGCTTGGTGTGCCTTGTTTTTTTATCCGGCCTTCGCTCAATAAGATCAATCTATCGCAATAAAGCGAAGCGAGATTTAGATCGTGCAGTATCGCTACCACTGTCAACTTTGATTCTTTGTTCAGCTTCTTTAATAACGAAAATGTCTCTATCTGATGACTTATGTCAAGGTGCGTGGTTGGCTCGTCTAAAAATAAAA
>JAHIRR010000082.1 GCA_018818505.1 Candidatus Omnitrophota bacterium
CTGCTGTCTACGGTTTTATCGAGATGCAAGGTCTTGAAATTTTATTCTCTTGGCCAGGACAAGATTCAGGAATTTCTCGAAGCTCGGGGTATGGAAGAGAAAGAGGCTGTGCTATTTTCGCATATGGCAATGGGCAGCCTTGGCAGGGCAATGGAACTTAAATATGGAGATATTATTGCGCGGCGCGACCAGGTCGTGAATGATTTTTTCTTGAGAAAGAGCGCGCTTTTAAAAGAAAATGTTTTATCAGGGGATCTGGTCAAGAATATCGGCCAGTCTCTATATATGCTTTTGTGCTGGTACAGGGATCTATTGGTGTCAAAATTTACACAGGCGCCTGACGAATTATTAAATGCAGATCGCTCGCGCGAGATCTTTTCGTATGCGTCCAGGTTTTCAAGAGAGAAATTGCAGAAAGATGTCTTGGCCATAATGGAGACAATAGGCCATGTGAGAGCGAATGTTAATCCAAAAATAGCGCTTTTCAATTTAGCAGTGGAACTTAAAAAATAACGTGGGACGGTTACGGTGGCGATGCTCGTATCGGTCAGGGTTACGTTATCGGTTACGTCGTAACCGTAACCGCTGACGTAACCGTTACGGGCATCGTAACCGTAGCCCTAACCGGAAAGACAAAACTATGAAAGAAGTCATACAAGTTAGACTAAGAGAGGCAGGGAATACCCTATATTATGATCCCAATGGTATGAAGCCGATGGTAGGAGACTATGTGATTGTCGGAGTTGAAAGAGGTCAGGATTATGCGCAGGTGATAAGAATACCAGAGTCTATTTCAGAAGAAAAACTCAAAAAACCATTAAAGAAATTTATACGCATAGCTACAAAGGATGATATAGAGCGCATAAATGAAAACAAGAAGCGGATCAAATACGCGTCTCAGACCTGCACCAGAAAGATCCAGGAACGCAAGCTTGACATGAAGCTGATCAATGTGGAATATTCCTTTGACAGGACAAAGCTTATTTTTTACTTCACCTCTGAAGGCAGGGTGGATTTCAGGGAGCTCGTAAAGGACCTGGCCCATATATTTAAGGTAAGGATAGAGTTGAGGCAGGTAGGTGTCAGGGATGAGGCAAGGATGCTGGGCGGGTTCGGACATTGCGGCCGGCCTCTGTGCTGCGCCAGTTTTTTAAAGGGCTTTGAGCCAGTGACCATAAGGATGGCAAAGGAACAGAATCTTCCGCTTAATCCTTCAAAGATCTCAGGCTGCTGCGGCAGGCTCATGTGTTGCCTGGGATACGAATACCAGAATTATAAGAGATACCTAAAAGGGCTCCCAAAAGAAGGAGAAAAGATAAAGACAAAACATGGCAAGGGCAGGGTCATAGGTGTGAATGCCTTAAGACGCAAGGTAACAGTGGAGCTGGAAGAGGGAAAACATATAGAGTTAGATTACAACAAGTAGGGACAAGCAACAAGAGACAAGGGACAAGGAGTATCTAAACCCCCTTGTCACTTGTCCCATGTCCCTTGTCACTGAGGATATTTATGGCGAAATTCTACATAACAACACCTTTATATTACGTAAACGGTAATCCGCACATAGGGCATTCCTATACGAACATTGCCTGTGATGTGCTTTCTAGGTTCAGGCGATTGCAGGGTGACGAGGTACTGTTTGTTACAGGCACTGATGAGCATGGCCAGAAGATAAAGGAAGCAGCCAGCGAAAAGGGTATGGAGCCAAGTGTATTTGTAGATAATGTAGTGCCAAGGTTCAAGGATCTGTGGGAGAGACTTAATATTTCATACGACGATTTTATCCGGACCACAGAGCCCAGACACGAGAAGGTTGTTAAGAAAATACTCGAGATGCTTTATAAGAATGGGGATATCTATGAAGGTGAGTACAGCGGATGGTATTGCACCCCGTGCGAGAATTTTTGGACAGGATCACAGCTTATAGAGGAGAAGTGCCCTGACTGTAAGCGCCAGGTAGAACATATCAAAGAGAAGAATTTCTTTTTCAAGCTATCAAAGTATCAGAAGTGGCTCATAGATTATATTAATTCGCACGAGGATTTTATATTGCCTGTTATAAGGCGCAATGAGATCCTGAGTTTTTTAAAAAACCCTTTGAATGATCTGTGCGTCTCAAGGCCAAAATCAAGACTTTCATGGGGAGTAACAATGCCTTTTAGCGAGGGCCACGTTACATATGTGTGGTTTGACGCGCTTATAAATTATATAAGTGTATGCGGCTATGGCGATGATCCAAAGAAATTCAAAAAATTCTGGCCCGTAGATTTGCACATGATAGGTAAGGATATTCTGAGAATGCATGCAGTTAACTGGCCTATAATGCTTCATGCTGCTGGACTAGAGATGCCAAAGACAGTATTTGCGCACGGCTGGTGGAAGATAAACGAGGACAAGATGTCCAAGTCCAAGGGCAACATAGTAGATCCAAAGGAAATGGTGGATAGATTCGGCATTGACGCATACAGGTATTTTCTTTTAAGAGAGGTGCCGTTTGGCATGGATGGCTCGTTCTCGGAAAAGGCCTTGATCTCAAGGATCAA
>JAHIRR010000083.1 GCA_018818505.1 Candidatus Omnitrophota bacterium
CAATGGGATCAACTACACACTTTTAATAGGAAATGATGACGTTACAGATCTATACGGCGGCATAATATCAATTCCTACCACATTTGTGATAGACAGGGACGGCGGCATAAGAAAAAGGTATATAGGTTACAAAGAGAAAGAGGTATTTGAGAAAGACATAAAGGAGCTTTTATGATTGTCAGCCAGAAAAAGCCGTTTGAAGAAATACTAAAAGCATTAGACTCTAAGAATAAGGTCTTTTTAGTTGGCTGTGGGGATTGCGCTACTACATGCAAGACTGGCGGAGAAAAAGAGATTCTGGAAATGAAGAAGCTCTTGGAGGAAGAGGGCAAGACTATTACCGGGTGGGCGATACCTGATTCTCCCTGTATCGCGAGCCAGGTAAAGATGGTCTTTGCAAAGAATAAAAAGGCAATAGATGAGACTGATGCGTTTTTAGTGCTTTCATGCGGTCTTGGAGTCCAGTCTGTTTTAGATAATGACACGTCTCGCCTTCGGCCTTCGGCTTCGCCGAGAGGCGAGCGAGCCGAGGCGGACAGGCAAAAGAGACTTGTGTGCACAGGGTGCGATACGCTTTTCGGATCTGTCGTGGATAAGACTGGCGTTGGATTTTTCGAAAGATGCGCAATGTGCGGAGAGTGTGTGCTCAATATTACAGGGGGCATCTGTCCTGTTACAAGGTGCGCAAAGGGCCTTTTAAACGGGCCATGCGGCGGTTCAGACAAGGGAAAATGCGAGATAGATAAGGATCAGGATTGCGCGTGGATATTGATCTACAATCGGCTTAAGGAATTAGGGAGCTTAGAGAATATGAAGAAACGAAGGCCAGCAAAGGATTATTCTAAGACTACTAAGCCGAGAAAGCTTTTAGTAAAAGGAGAGTAAGGTCATGGAACAGTTTAACACTCAATACAGTGAAAAAGTAATGGAGCATTTCAAGAATCCCAAGAATGTAGGAGAGATCCCTGATGCGGATGGCGTTGGGAATGTAGGAAACGCGGTCTGCGGAGACATCATGAAGCTTTATATAAAAGTGAGAGACAATATAATTGTGGATGCAAAGTTTAAGACTTTTGGATGTCTCCCAGCAAAAGAAGAAGTTGTGTTGAATTATAGCGGATGGGAAGGAATTGATAAAATAAGGAAAGGCATCAAGGTGATTAATAGTTCTGGTAAGTCGACACATGTTGCAGAGACTTATAAGCGAAAATACAAAGGCAAACTTTTGCGCATATTACCATTTGTCTCACCGTTCAATTCTTTTTCTGTTACACCAAATCACCCTGTGTTGTGCATTAAGAGGAAGAAGGTTAGAGGAGGTAGGATTTCTAGCTCCAAATGCACGTGGCTACAGATGGGTAGGAGTGCATTATTGTCAACAGAACCGGATTATACTAATGCAAAGAATCTTGAAGCTGGAGACTATCTTATTTTTGTAGTTAATAAGATTATTAAAGACGATAAGTTTTTCACAAAAGAGTTAATGAGATTTTTAGGATATTATTTATCTGAAGGATATATTGTTGCAAAAGGTAGTGCAGTTGCCTTTGCGTTTAATAAGAATGAAAAAAAAGCTGTTAGTGAAGTTGCTTCATTGATTTTTAAGCTAACAGGCAAAAAAGCTAGCCAAAGAATAAGAGGCAATGTATTAGAGATATATGTTTGCTCCAGAAAATTAGCCAGGTTTCTACGCGCACATTGTGGTTGTGGAGCAAGAAATAAAACGCTCTCAGAGGAGATATTATCATTGCCTTTTGATAAACAATGGCAAATGGTAGAGACTTATATAATAGGAGATGGGGATAGATACAGAAGACGGCCAAAAGATACAGAGACATGCAGAATAGTGACTACTTCAAAAAAATTAGCTATTCAAGTTCAGCAGATACTCGCTCGCGGAGGCATTTTCGCTTCTATAAGAAATATATTCAAAACAGGCTGTAAGATAAATAATAGAATTCTTAAGGATTCGGAGCAGTATTTAATATCATTCAAGTCAGAAAAACGACACAATTTTGTTAAGAATGGAAAGGGATATTTTTTAGTCCCAATCAGAAATATAAAAGAAAAGAGATTTTCAGGACAAGTGTATAATTTTCAGGTTGCATCTGAGCCAAATTCTTATCTTGTAAAGGGGTTTGCAGTACATAATTGTGGTGCGGCTATTGCTACGAGCAGTATGGTTACGGAGCTTGTCAAGGGAAAGACTGTGGATGAGGCATTAAAGATCTCAAACAGGGCTGTTGCAGAGGCCCTGGGCGGGCTGCCCTCCATAAAGATGCATTGCTCACTGCTTGCAGAGCAGGCGCTTAAATCAGCAATAGACGATTATCTGAAAAAGAGTAACAAGAAAAAGGCATGAACAAAGAAACGGTAAGAAAAAAAATGAAAGAGCGTCTAAATCGTCAAACAAAGTTAGAAAGGAGAACCAAAAGTAAGGCTATACAAAAAAAGCTATTTTCACGAAAAGAATTTTTAACATCAAAGTGTATGATGCTTTATGTTTCAAAGGGCACGGCAGAAGTAGAAACCGGGCCTATAATAAAAAAGGCCCTTTC
>JAHIRR010000084.1 GCA_018818505.1 Candidatus Omnitrophota bacterium
CCGCCACGATAAGCAGCGTGATTTTGCGCCGTATCCCTGTTTTTGGACGCGTGGTGCGTTGTGCGTGGTGCGGGATGCGTGTCATGCTCGTAACCCCTTTATTAAATTTGACAACATTCTGCATTCGTGATCAAGATTTTCCTGTATGCCCTCTAATTCTTTTTGTGTAATATAATCTCGTTTCTGCGAAATAATCAGTTGTGTCTCGAGCTCGCCGCATGAACCTTGGGCTATGTACAAAAATTGAATGTACTCTTTTTTATGGTATCGTCTAAACCCTTCGGCTATATTTGAAGGTATACTCACAGCCGCTCTTTGCATTTGAACCACTAATCCATACCGTTCCGTATCCGGAAACTTCTTTGTTAAATTATACACTTTATCTACAATCTCCAGCCCCTTTTTCCATACATCCAAATCTTTATAACTCTGTATTTTCATGCTCGTTCCCTGTAGCTCGCAAACCGCATCCCGCACATCGCACCCCGCTCACCGCTCACCGAGTTTCGCCTCCAGTTCCTTCACCCTCTTCTTCAGCTCCACCATCGTAAGCTCCCGCCCTACCGCAATCTTACGAAATGTCTCCAAATCGCGCATCTTCTTCTTGAGTGCTATTTCACTCTGCTTCATCTCCTGCGATAATAAACTCATGGCTTCAGTTGCTAGCCTCAACTCATCTCTCATGGCCTTTACTTCTTCTGTCTTAATCTCGACCTTGAGCTTTTCTTCAGCAAGTTCCTGCCTTAGTTTCTCTATTTCATTCATACACTCTCCTATGACTTAAAGAGATTGCCCGTCAATTCATGCTTAAGTGTAACCAATTTTATTACAGGATTCAGACTCAAAAATAATCTTGCCTTTTGAGCGCTGATTTTCACTCTGGAAAATATAATAATACCATATAGACTCTTAGTCTTGTACATACTTCCAAATCCAAATACTGATTTGACCCCAAATGGCTCAACAAAATCTTGTTGTCTTGGGATAAATTTGCTGCCTTTGGCCTCTTCAACACTAAAGACTCCATATTCCTTATCCTGTTTATCAATAATAATGCTCTTATCAGGTTTTACGATTTCATCTATGTCAAAACCAATCTGGTTCAGTGTGGCTGAAAGCATAGGTATTTCACGAATGGTCTGGGGATCATAAAGAGGAAGGGCCTGGTGGCCATTGGATCTGGCTCTATCCTGCCAATCTTTAAGATCACCCCATGTCCCTAAGAGCGTTAAGTATTTATTCTGAGGTGGGATTTCTTTTTTCCCTTCTGTCCGCTGTATGTATTCCTGGACAGCTTTAGGAAGCTTCTCATAGGTGCAGGATTTAAAAAATCGGCTTAAGACAAACTCACTCTTACCCTCACTAGTAACAAAGATCCCGGATAGGCCTTTCATTATTTCCTGGGCAACTTCTTCTAGAGTAGAAAGATCCTCGACTCTTTCTTTGATAAAACTTGATAATGCAAATATATCGGTCAGAGTTAATTTATTAATTTCAAGCTGCATATAGCCACCTCCTTTTTCAAACTTATAACTTACGACTTACTACTAAGCTTCGCCTCCAGCTCCTCAATCCTCGCCTTCAGCTCTCTCATCTTAAGCTCTCTTCCCACCGCAACTTTGTTAAACTTCTCAAGCTGCTCGGCCTTCTTCTCTGCTACCTCTTTTGCCTTTTGCGCCTCTTCATTGGCAACGCGCAGTTGTTCAGTAGTAGATTCCAGCTCCTCGTTGGCCTGTTTTATTTCTTCATTGGTTGCGCGCAGCTCTTCTGTTCTTTCCTCAACCTTTTCCTCAAGAGTTTTGCTGTATTCCTCTATCTCTTTCCTTGATTTTTGCAGATCTTCGGTCATATGGTTAAAAGAAACGGCGATCTCTCCGAACTCGTCTTTACTTTTGTCGTTGGCTCTTTTTGAAAAATCTCCTTTTCTAATCAAGTTCATAACCTTAATAAGTTCATCCAGAGGTTTCTTAAATAAGTAATAATAAATTATACCTATGATAATAACCAAAATCGATGTATCTAAGATTGGTCCGACAAAGACATTTTTTTCTATGAGGGTGCTTAGCGGCGTAAAATATTCGTATGAAAGCATTATTAAAAACTCTGCGAGGGCGACCAATAATATAAGCTTCATAAAGATACTATTGAATATTTTCATTTTTTGTACCTCTTTCACTTACTACTTACGACTTATCACTTACAACTTACGAAATATCCTTTCCTTCTTATATACCGGCTCAAACAGCGATTCAGTTTCTTTCGATAAGCTCTCCGCCTTGCCCAGCCATAAAAGCCCTCTCGGCCGGAGGGCTTTGTGGAAATGTTTTATTACTTTTTCCTGAAGCTTGCGCTCGAAATATATTAAGACATTCCGGCAGACTATCATGTCAAAACCTGTCATGGTCTCGGGCCTAGCGAGGTCATATTTGCGGAAGCGAGTGAGGCGTTTAGTACTAGCGTTTAGCGTATAGCGTATAGTAGACCTGTCATTGCGAGCGAACGAAGTGAGCGAAGCAATCTCTCTCCGAGATTGCTTCGTCGGCACTTCGTGCCTCCTCGCAATGACATTGAGATCATCCGCTATCCGCTCAAAGTACCGAAATCTAACATTTCCATTCACACCCTTCAGTTTATCTTCGCTGTATATGCCGCGTTTGGCCTGTTCCAGCTTATCTTCCATAATGTCAGTGCCATAAATAAAAACTGGTAAATCCTTAATCTCGCTCTTTCTCAATGTTTCCCTTACAGCGATTGCCAAAGAATATGTCTCCTCGCCTGTTGAGCAACCAGCGCTCCACATGCGTAATGGGCCTTGCCCTTTGCCTTTAGTTGCTATAATTTCTGGCAACACCTTCTCTTGTACAGTCTTCCAAATCTCTTTATCACGGAAAAAGTCTGTTACTCCGATAAAAAAATCACTTACGAGGCGCCAGTAGAGGTGGTAGTCTCTGTCTATCATCGTAATATATTCTTCCAGAGATTCCGCGCCATCGAATCGAATCCTGCGCTCGATTCGCCGCGTAAGTGTCGATTCTTTGTATCCACTTAAGTCAAATCCCTTGTCACGTTTAATTTTCTCCACCAGTAGCCCTAAATTATTCATTTATCCTTAACTCCTACCCCCCCCCGTTCCATCAGGATATCAGAGGTCAGGGATTGGACCAGCTGCAAGAAGGCATAGATATAGTCTCTGAAGGCCATGCTGAGTTTTGCAACAGGGATATTCTTGGACACCCTATCTACGCCAGTCATAAGAATTTGGGTATTGGAAAACTTGACTTCCCGCATAAAGGCGTAATCCTCACCGATTAGTTC
>JAHIRR010000002.1 GCA_018818505.1 Candidatus Omnitrophota bacterium
AGACTCGCATGCAATTCAAATGGGTGGCAAAGGAAAGTCTTTTTAAAATACCATTTATTGGCTGGTGTCTTTTTCTTACTAAACACATAAGGCTGTCACGAGGAAAATTTGGAAGCATCAAAAAAGTATATCGGGAAGCTGCGAATTGGCTGAGGAGTGATGTATCGGTACTATTCTTTCCAGAGGGTACGCGAAGCAGAACGGACAAGATGAACGAGTTTCAGAACGGCGCTTTTAAACTGGCTATACAGGAAAAGAAACCCATTCTCCCTATTGTAATAGACGGTACCAGGGAAGCTATCCCCAAGGGGAGCTGGCTTTTCAAAGCAAAGATAAACGGCAAGTTGACTGTGCTTCCGGTGGTTGAAACAAAGGATCTTCAGCCTGACGACCTCGCCTTTTTAAAAGAGACTGTGCATAGAAAGATGAAATGTTTAATTGCATAAAGTTGTGGTAAAGATATAGGCCTGGGTTTTATGCTCGGGCCTTATTTTTTGCCCTCCATTTTTGGGCTTGCCTATTTTACCCCCCGGTAGTATCATACAATTTAGCCATTAAAACTAAAGGAGGCGCAATATGAAGAAATTATTTAGTATCATTATTATAATAGTAGTCATACTTATTGCATCTATATTTACTAAAAATATTATAGCCAAGACAGTTGTATCTACAGGTGTCAGGGCTGTAACCGGACTTAAATTAGACATGAAGAGCTTTAATATAGGTGTGTTCAGAAGCGCTATTGATATAAATAACCTCAGGCTTTTTAATCCTCGACAATTTGAAGATAGGCTAATGATAGATATACCAGAGATATACGTTGATTATGATTTAGGAGCGCTACTGACAAAAAAGGTCCATCTTGAGGAAGTAAGATTGAATCTGAATGAATTTATAGTCGTGAAAAATAAAGAAGGAGAACTTAATTTGGATTCATTAAAAGCTGTTAAGGAACAAAAGGAGACAGCAAAAAAGAGCCCTAAAAAGAAGACAAAGACATCCAATCTTCAAATAGATGTCCTGGAATTAAAAATAGGCAGAGTCATATACAAGGATTATTATAATAGGGCCACTCCCAGCGTTAGAGAGTATAAAGTGAATATCAACGAAAGGTATGAGAATATAGATGACCCTAAGAAATTGGCAAATCTTATTGTATTGAAGGCGCTCATGAATACTCCTATAGCAAATCTTACTGGTTTTGATTTGGGTCTACTGGATGAGGGACTGGGCGCTACATTGGGCGCAGCATTAAAGGCTGGCGAAACTGTAACAGATACTGCTAAAGAGGCGACAGAAAAGGTCACTGATACACTTAAGAGCATTCTGCCATTTGGCGGGAAAGAAGAGAGGAAATGATACCAAAGGTCGTTAATTTCCTAAAGACAGATATCTGGCGAATACGCTTAAAGAATCTCCCATTTGCAAAGTCTTTTTTGATTAAACAGCTCAGGATCATCTTGGTAGCCTTGCGCGGCTTTGATGAGGACAAGTGTCAGTTGCGGGCTTCTGCATTGACATTTTATTCCCTGCTTTCTATTGTACCTGTTGTTGCGATGGCCTTTGGCATAGCCAAAGGATTTGGCTTTGAAAAGCTTCTTGAGAAACAGATCTTGAACAAGATGCCCGGGCAAGAAGCAGTATTGGTGCAGATAGTGGATTTCGCTAATAAACTTCTTGAAAATACAAAAGGCGGCATGGTGGCAGGAATAGGTGTTGCCATACTTTTCTGGACCGTCATAAAGGTACTGGGCAATATCGAGAAATCTTTCAATGATATCTGGGGCATAAAAGAACAGAGAAACATGGGCAGAAAATTCAGCGACTATCTTTCAATAATGTTACTTTGCCCGATACTGATTATTATGTCCAGCAGCGCCACTGTTTTTATAACTACCCAGATTGCGCTTATTACTGAAAAGGTCGCGTTATTGGGATTTTTTAGCCCTGTTATATTTTTCATGCTGAAGCTTCTGCCATATTGCGTCATATGGATACTCTTTACATTCATTTACCTTTTTATGCCCAACACAAAGGTCAACTTTAAATCTGGTATACTGGCAGGCATAGTAGCTGGTACGATTTATCAGCTTGCCCAGTGGGGCTACATAAACTTTCAGGTAGGTGTAGCAAAGTACAACGCCATCTATGGAAGTTTTGCAGCGCTGCCTCTATTTTTAATGTGGCTGCAGCTTAGCTGGCTTATAGTGCTTTTGGGGGCTGAGATCTCTTTTGCCCATCAGAATGTGGACACATATGAATTTGAACCGGATTGTCTGCAGGCAAGTTATTCTTTTAAGAAACTCATCTCTTTAAGGATCATGCATTTATTGACAAAGAGTTTTTCTAAGTGCCAAAAGCCATACACAGCCACAGAGATCTCGCATATCCTAGAGATTCCCGTTAGATTAGTTCGACAGATACTCTTTGAATTAGTTGAAAGCGGCATCGTTTCCGAAATACACACTGACAAATACAAGGTAGTGGCTTTTCAGCCTGCCTGCGATACCAGCTCTTTAACTATAAAGCGAGTTATCGACGCCATGGAAGAACGTGGTACAAATAGCGTGCCGGTAGGCGACTCTCAAGAGCTAAAGAGATTATCCGAATCTTTAGGGATGTTTAATAATATAGTAGAGAAATCTCCAGCAAACCTTCTCTTAAAAGATTTATGAAAAGACGCATTCTTGTTATAGCCTTAGTTGTAATATTGGGATTACTATTTATCCTTTACAGAGGTACCAGGCCAAAGGGTTTAATTGCATTTGTGATCGACGACTGGGGATATAACAAGAGAAATATCGATCTTGCCTTAGATATACGCAGGCCCCTAACCATATCTATATTGCCAAATCTGCAATATTCAGATTATGTGGCCAAAGAGATCGCGAAAGATAGCAATATGCACGATATAATCCTGCACCTTCCGTTAGAATCAGAGACTAATATTGCAGTAGAGATTGATACAATACGATCCAACATGGCCAACGACAGAATAGTTTCTATATTAGAGAAAGACATCGAAAGCATCCCTGGCGTGATCGGTGTTTCAAATCATCAGGGTTCACGGGCTACGAGGGACAAAAGGGTCATGGGTATTATTCTGACTGAGCTTAAAAAAAAGGAATTATTTTTTCTGGATAGCCTGACGACACCGGATTCAGCATGTTCTTATATTGCGCATGATATAGGATTAAAATGCGCGCTCAGAGATGTATTTCTGGATATTACAGATCAGACTGATTTGGAGAATTTCGAGACATATATAAGAAAACAGATCCGAGAATTGGCTGCAATAGCGCTTAAAAGAGGAAGCGCTATAGGGGTTGGGCATAATAATAAAACTACACTTAATGCAATAAAAGACGCGATACCAGAGCTTGAAAAGCAAGGTATAAAGATCGTGCCTTTAAAAACTTTAGTGAGGTAGTATGAAAAAATTAAAGACATTATCTTTTATTGTTTTATCCTTGATGATTAGCTCTTGTGCTCGTGTGCCAGTGAGAGGGGCGCATGGCCTGCATACCATTGAACCGTACCCTACCATTCCACAACAAATTATAACCGTGCCTGCGGAAATAACCAGGGGCACTGTGTATCACGAAGTGGCGCCTGGCGAGACAGTATGGCGGATAAGTAAGATGTATGATGTCGCAGTGAATGATATTGTGGGAGCAAACACTTTAAGAAATGCCAATACTTTAGAAAAAGGGCAAAAACTGGTTATTCCAAACGCCGCCCCTATAAGGGCAGTAATACCTATGTGGCCCTCCAGAAAATGGGATTATATAATCATCCATCACAGCGCAACAGATGTAGGGAACGCGCTCAAGTTTGATTCCGCTCACACGAAAAGACGCTGGAAAGGCCTTGGCTATCATTTCGTGATAGACAATGGCACGTCCGGGAAAAAGGATGGCCAGATAGAGGTCTCACCCAGGTGGCTGCATCAGGAGGATGGCGCGCATTGTAAGGCAGATGGCATGAACTATCGTGGCATCGGCATATGCCTTGTGGGGAATTTCAGTGAGGACAGAGTTACTGCGAAACAAATGGAATCACTTGTTTTTTTGGTGAATAGATTAAAGGAATACTATAATATTTCCAGGTCTCACATTTTAGGCCATGGCCAGGTAGAAGGCGCCCAGACTGAATGCCCTGGCACAAAATTCCCATGGTCAGACTTCCGCCGCCGCCTCGAATAATCCGTAATCAGGAGACGTCTACCAACCAAATCTGGAAGCTGTCCGCCTTCGCCAAGCAGCTTTCGCGCTTGGCTTCGGCGAGACTATCGTCTTGAGTTTGTTCTGAAAGTTGTCTTCTGCAGAAATCAATTGAGTTTTTCCCCTCCGTGGTATAATATATTAAAAAGAGGGATCTTAATATTTGTAATGATCATATCGTCAGTTGCCTATATTTATGCTGACGAGGATCCCTTTAAAGAACTATCTGAGAAAGTAGCAGAGTTCCACCAAAAACATAAACATTCAAAGGCAATTAATATGGCAGAGCAGGTTTTAATGCTGGCAGAAGAAAAATTTGGAAAAGAACATTTTTTTGTTACAAAGGCCTTAAATACTTTGGCGATACTTTATCATGAGCAAGGAGAATACGTCAAGGCCGAAGCTCACTACAGAAAGCTATTAAATATAAAGATGAAACATTTTGTTAA
>JAHIRR010000085.1 GCA_018818505.1 Candidatus Omnitrophota bacterium
ATACTTTTAAGAAAAGTTTTAGCGTCAATTATGAAGTCAATCCCGGAGATATCCTGGAGATAGACGATGACATAAGGCAGGAAATAATCCTGGATAGTCCGATGAAGGTTGTTTGCAGGCCTGATTGCAAAGGGCTGTGCCCGAATTGCGGACAAAATCTTAATGTGGGGAAATGTGAATGCACGAAATAACCAAGACACAAGAAACAATAACCAAATAATAACCAATAATCAAATTCCAACAACCAAACCTATGCTGATAGGATGTTTGGTAATTGATTATTGGTAATTGGAATTTGTTTGTATCTTGTATCTTGGTTATTGGTTATTTCAATTCTACACATATTATAACAAGGAGGAGGCAATGGCTTTACCAAAGCGAAGACATTCGAGTTCAAGGCAGGGGAAGCGCAGGGGCGCGCAGAAGATCCATGTGCCGAGTGTATCAGTGTGCCCGGATTGCAAGGCGCCAAAACTGCCGCACAGAGTATGCCCTGTCTGCGGCTTTTACAAAGGCAGACAAGTCGTGCAGGTGAAGAAGAAGAAGAAGGAGAAGGAAGAGAAAAAATAGTAGTAAGGGACAAGTGACAAGTAACAAGGGACAAGGAGCATCTAAACCCCTTGTCTCTTGTCCCATGTCGCTTGTCCCTAACGACGAGGTTTTACTATGATCAAAATTGCCATTGACGTAATGGGATCGGATAATGCGCCGGGTGTGGATATCGAAGGTGCTGTACTGGCAGCCCGGGAATATGATCACGAGATAATCCTGGTGGGTCAAAAAGACCTCATTGAAAAGGAACTCAAAAAGCACGGAGCTATCCCTAAAAATATTTCTATAGAGCATGCCCCAGAGGTCATAGGTATGCACGAGCAGCCTGTTCTTAGCGTCAGGAGAAAAAAACATTCCTCTATTGTGGTCCTGGCGAATCTCGCAAAAGAAAAAAAGGTAGACGCTATTGTCAGCGCGGGTAACACAGGCGCAATGGTGTGCGCCGCTACGCTTAAATGCAGGCTTCTTCCAGGCATAGAAAGGGCAGGCATAGGTATTGTCATGCCTACTTTAAAGGATACGGCCTTGATGATAGATGTAGGAGCCAATATAGGCGCTAAGCCTAAGCATCTTCTGCAGTATGCGATAATGGGAAGCGCCTATTCAGAATATATATTGAATAAAAAATCCCCAAAGGTTGGACTATTAAATATTGGAGAAGAAGAGTCAAAAGGCACAGGTTTTTTGAAAGAGGCATATGGACTTTTGGAGCTCTCGGGTTTAAATTTTATAGGCAATATCGAGGGCAGGGATCTTTTTATGGGAGATTGCGATGTTATAGTGTGTGATGGCCTGGTTGGGAATGTGGCGCTCAAGGTTTCAGAGAGTACTGCGCACGCCCTTACAGAGATGCTTAAGCAATACCTGAACAGTAGTTTTATTACAAGGCTTTCTGCTATATTGGGCAGGAAGGCTTTTCGTTTATATAAGAAAAAGATGGATTCTGCCGAGTACGGCGGCGCGCCGCTTTTAGGTATAAATGGGATTTCTATAATATGTCACGGCTCTTCAAGCGCCAAGGCTATAAAGAATGCTATCAGGGTGGCGGGAGAAGAATTCAATAAGAATGTAAATCAACATATAGTCGAGAAGATCTCATAGAGAGGAGAGGGTATGCAGGAAGCTGGGATATTGGGGTTGGGTTGTTATCTGCCTCCGAAGAAATTGACGAATAGTGATATCGAGAAAATTGTGGATACAACGAATGAGTGGATAGTTACCCGAACAGGCATTAAAGAAAGAAGGATCGCGCCTAAAGAAGTTGCTGCGAGTGATCTTGGCGTCGAGGCGTCTAAGATCGCTATTGAGAATGCAGGGTTGAAACCAGAGGATATTGATCTGATCATTACAGCTACAATAACTCCTGACATGGCATTTCCTGCAACAGCCTGTATTATACAGGATAAGATAGGCGCAAAAAATTCTGCCGCGTTTGACATAAACGCGGCCTGTTCTGGTTTTGTCTTTGGCATAGTCATGGCACAGCAGTTTGTAAATACGGGCACGTACAATCATATTTTAGTAGTAGGCACAGAGAAACTGACGAGCATTGTTGACTGGACAGATAGATCTACATGCATTTTATTCGGAGATGGCGCTGGCGCGTGTGTTGTAGGGAAAAGCAACGATAGGAGGATAGTTTCCAGTTTTCTTGGAGCAGATGGTTCAGGCGGTCATCTTTTAAGTATGCCTGCAGGCGGCTCAAGATTGCCTGCTACAGAGGATACAGTTAAAGCTAAGCTGCATTTTCTTAAGATGGAGGGAAATGAGGTATTTAAGATCGCTGTCAGGATAATGGTAAAAGCTGCTGATAAGGCGATCAAAAAAGTAGGGCTTGAACCCAGTGATATAAAGCTATTTATCCCGCATCAGGCAAATATAAGGATACTAATGGCAGTTGCAAAGAGATTAGGCGTGTCTGAAGAAAAGATTTTCATGAATATAGAGAAATACGGAAACATGTCAGCAGCCTCTACAGCAGTTGCGCTGGCAGAGGCAAGCCAGCAGGGTAAGTTAAAGAAGGGCGATAATGTGGTGCTGGTTGCGTTTGGCGGCGGCCTTACTTACGGAGCGGCTGTGATAAAATGGTAAAAAAGATAGCTTATCTATTTCCAGGCCAGGGCGCGCAATATGTTGGTATGGGTAAGGATCTGTATGAAAATTGCCCTGAGGCGAGAAATGCGTTTGATGAGGCAGAAAAAATTTTGCCTGCGGTCGGTATTAAAAGACTCTGCTTCGAAGGACCTCTCGAGGAATTGACTCAGACAGCAAACAGCCAGGTGTGTATCCTTGTGGCGAGTGTGGCGGCTTTGCGGGCATTAAGTTTTCGATGCTCGATGCTCGATGCTCGATGCTCGATAGTTGCGTGCGCAGGACTAAGTCTTGGAGAACTCACATCTCTTGTCGCAGCTAAGAGCATTGAATTCGCTGATGCTGTGCGCCTTGTTAGGCGGCGTGGCGAATTAATGGAAGAGGCGTCAAAGAAAAATCCAGGCAGCATGGCTTCTATAATTGGCCTGGCGCTAGAGGATCTAAAAAAGGTTTGCGCTGAGACAGGCGCTGAGATAGCGAATCTAAATTGTCCCGGCCAAATAGTCATATCTGGAAAAAAAGAATCTGTGGAAAAAACAATGCGCCTTGCGTTAGAAAAAGGCGCCAAAAAGGCAATAGCCTTAAAAGTGAGCGGAGGTTTTCATTCTTCTTTAATGAAAGACTCAGCAGGCCTTTTTAGAGTAGAGCTAGACAAAGTAAAGTTTTCAACGCCTCAGATAGGAGTTGTCAGTAATGTAACTGCGGATTATGAAAAAACCCCTGACGAGATCAAGGAAAATCTTGTTAAACAGCTATCCAGTCCAGTGCGCTGGGAAGAATCTATAAAGAGAATTGCAAGCGAAGGTGTTGATACATTTTTTGAAATCGGGCCAGGCAAAATCTTAAAAGGCCTCTTGCGCAGGATAAATGGTAATTTGAGGGTATGCAATATAGAGAAAACAGAAGACTTGGAGGTTTCGTAAGGTTGCGTAAAGTTTCGTAATGTTTCGTAAAGTTACAAAAAGCAACCTAACGAAACCTAACGCAACATCACGAAACATTACGAAACCTCCGTTTAGTCAAATTGCATGAGCATGAAACGTCGCGTGGTAATAACAGGACTGGGTGTGATAGCGCCGAATGGCGTAGGTAAGCGGGCGTACTGGGATGCCTTGAAACAGGGGCGTTCTGGTGTTCGTAGAATTACGCGTTTTGACCCGAGCCCTTTTCCCACACAGTTTGCTGGTGAAGCAGATTTTGACCCTGCAAAATTTATTTCCTTTAAACAGCTCAAGAGGATGGATCGAACTTCGCATCTTGCAGTTTCAGCAGCAAAGATGGCAGTAGAAGACGCAGGCCTTAATATTAAAGACGAAGATCCTGAGCGCATAGGTGTTGTCGTAGGCACTGCAATGGCTGGCCATGGCATGATACTTGAGCAGCACGAGGCTTTTCTAAAAAAAGGCCCGATGAAGATAGGCACGTTTACCGCGATAGCGTCTTTTCCAGATGCGCCGTCGAGTCAGGTTTCCATAGAGCTTGGCATTAATGGCCCGAGTTTTTCCATTGCCACTGCATGCTCCTCTGCTTCAGATGCGATCGGCTATGCCTTTAATGCGATTAGAAATAAAGAATTGGATATGCTCATCATGGGAGGCGCTGATACATCTATATTTCCACCTATACTCAGCGCATTTTGTGTCTTAAGGGCATTGTCAAAGAGAAATGACGCGCCTGAGAAGGCATCAAGGCCGTTTGATAAGACAAGGGATGGTTTTGTGCTTGGCGAAGGCGCTGGGATCCTGATACTGGAGGATCTGGAACATGCCTTGAAGCGCAATGCCCATATCTATGGCGAGATCTCAGGTTTTGGCATGACATGCGACGCCTATCACATGACAAAGCCAGAGCCTTCAGGCCGCCAGGCAATAAGGGCATTGAAGCAGGCATTGCAGGACGCAAAGGTAAAACCAGATCAGGTGCAATATGTCAATGCGCATGGCACATCAACCCCATTAAATGACAAAAACGAGGCATTTATTATAAAAGAGGTTTTTGGAAAGCACGCGAATAAGATTCCAATTAGTTCAATAAAGTCTATGATAGGGCATTTGATAGGCGCTGCTGGCAGCGTGGAATTAATAGGCGCCTTAATGGCTCTGGAAGAGGGCATTATTCCGCCTACGATCAACTATGAAGCGCCTGATCCGGAATGCGATCTTGATTGCGTGCCGAATAAGGCAAGAGAGGCAAAGGTAGATGTACTTTTGAAAAATTCGTTCGGATTCGGAGGCAAAAACTCAGCGCTTGTGGTCAAGAGCTTTAAAGGATAACGGAGGATATTATGTGCGAGTTGACATTAGAAGGCAAAGTAGCACTTGTAACAGGCGGCGCAAGGGGCATTGGCAAGGAGATTGCGCTCTCTCTTGCAAGGGAAGGCGCAAACATAGCCCTGTGCGATGTGAACCTTGAGGAAACAGAGAAGACCGCTAAGGAAATCCGCGATCTAGGCAGGGCGAGTCTTGCCCTGAAGGCAGATGTCACCAGTCTGAAAGATGTGCAGGATATGATGGATAAAATTCTTGACAAATTTACTAAAGTAGATATACTTATAAACAACGCAGGCATAACTAAAGATGGTCTTGTGCTCAGGATGACAGAAGAAGACTGGGACAGGGTCATAGCG
>JAHIRR010000086.1 GCA_018818505.1 Candidatus Omnitrophota bacterium
CAAATAAATTCTCCGCCTTCGGCGAGACCTCGCTGCAAAGCAGCGGGCAATTACCAATAATCAATAACCGAACATCCTTGAAGCGCAGGTTTGATTATTGGAATTTGGTTATTGGTCATTGTTTGGTTATTGTAACTTGTATCTTGGTTATTTCGTGTCATTTTACTGGATAAGTTATTTGATTTTTGAAAGTATCCTATCTATGTCCACGTACTCTTCCACTAATCTCGTAGCTGTCTTTGTCTTTTCTTTGTCATCCGGCCGTATCTTTATGGCTAGGTCGTGTATCTCGGCAGCTGTAGCATAGGTGTGTTTTTTGCTTAAGAGAACTGGTATCTTTGCGTCTTCTATGAGCATCAAGATCTTCTTATCAGGCACTATCCCTCCTGTGAGTACTATACCTGCTATGGAGATGTCTCTTTTTGGCCTTTTCAAGAGGTGCGCGCTGAGCAGGGTCATGAGCATGTCTTCCCTGTCCCCAGGCGTTATAAGAAGAGACCCATTTTCAATATAGTCCAGCGCAGCGTGCGGCTGCATCGCTCCTACAAGTATCTTGTAGATCTTGTTGCGCATCCCGGTCTTCTTTGAAATAAGCTCGATATCTGTCTCTTCCAGGATATTCTTTATAGTGGGCCTGGACAATGAGGATGTATATGGTATAACGCCCAGCACATCGATCCCTCTTTTTCCCAGGCCGAGTTTTACTATTCTTTTTACCTTTTTATACTTGGAGGGCAGGACCTTGTTCACGATAACACCTATAACATCAACGCCTTCCTTTTCAAACAAGGCCATGTTCAGCTCTATCTCGTCTATGGGCTTTCCTATGCCGCCAGATGTCACGAGTATTACCTTTGCGCCTAAAAGATTTGCCACCCTTGCGTTCGAGAGGTCAAAGACAGACCCGACCCCAGCATGGCCTGTGCCCTCAATGACAACAAGCTCTTTTTTCTTTGATACGCGCTCGAATGAGTCGATTATGTCGCTGACTAATTTTTCATGGCCTCCTTTTTTTATGTATTTTTCCGTAAAGCCCTTTTCAATGGCTATGGGGCTCATGTCTCTCAGGCGGCATTTCGTTCCGCATACCTTTTCAATCAACACAGAATCCTCGTCAGCCTTAAACCCGTCCTCTATAACATATCTCTGGCCAACAGGCTTTATAAAGCCTACACTTTTAAATCTTTTCTTAAACGCGCTTATAAGGCCCAGGGATATCGTGGTCTTGCCGTCATTCTGCTTTGTAGCGGCTATAAATATCTTGCCTTTTGTCATTTTTTTTGACGCGAATTATCGCGAATCTAACGCTGATATTCGCGAATATTCGCGTTGGATTTGCGAGTATTTGCGTTTATTTCTTCTCCCACTTTAAAAGCTCTATTACTTTTGCCAGGGTACTGCCTTCGTCTATTTCTTTTCTTACGCGGTTTTCCATTTCAAGGACATTCATGGCCCTATTTGCTATTTCCAATGCCTTTTGTGCGGGGATCACAATAACGCCGTCATCATCGCCTACTACGTAATCTCCGTTAAAGACCTTTATGCCGCTGATATTGACAGGCACGCCTATTTCACCAAAACCCTTTGGCTCTCCGGCAGTCGGAGTGATCAGCTTGCTGAAAGCTGGAAATTTTAATTTTCTTATCTCCTGCACGTCCCTTATAGCGCCGTCTATTACAACGCCTGCTATTCTTTTCTGTATGGCGCCATGCGTTGCCAGCTCTCCCCATACAGCAGGGCCGACTCCGCCAGTGTCGATCACAATGACCTGGCCAGGCTCTGCAATGTCAATGGCCTCTACTGTCTTTGCCCAATCGCCGGGATATGTCCTGACTGTTATTGCCTTGCCGCATATCTTTACGCCAGGCGTAATAGCCTTTAAGTCTTTTAAGCCGCCTGACCTATGCATTGCGTCTGAAATATTAGCGGTTGAAACCAGGCTCAGGACCTTTTCTATATCTTTTTCAGAGACCCGTTTGAATAATTCTGTTTTTACCCTTTTCATGGTCTGCATGGATCTTTTTATGTCAGCTACGGCCTTTCTGGTGTCTTTAGATTTATTGATAGCGCCGCCGACTATTATTATACTCGCGCCTGAGGAAATCGCGTCAGGAGCTGTTTCGGAATTTATGCCGCCTGCTACCGCAAGGGTCGTTTTTATTTTTTTCGAGATCTTTTTGAGCTGGCTAAATGGGTTTTTTGCGGTCATCTGGTCATCAATAGCGCAGTGGATCCCGATATAGTCTACGCCGAGCGCTTCTATCTCTTTTGCCCTTTTTTCCGGATCCTTTACTGAGATCAGATCCGCCTGTATCTTAGCGCCATAATTATGCGCTGCCTCAACGCATTCCTTTATAGTCGAGTCGCTGGCAGCGCCGAGCACGCATACGACATTAGCGCCTGCCTTTGCAGCTATCTCCACCTCTGTGCGGCCGGCATCCATTATCTTCATGTCAGCCACAATGGTCTTTTTCGGAAATTTCTCGCGCAGCTTGCGGACAACGCTCAACCCTTCACTTTTTATAAGCGGAGTGCCTGCCTCTATCCAATCTACGCCGCCTGCTACTGCTTCTTCAGCGCATTTCATGGCGCGGGAAAGATCAACAAAATCTAACGCGACTTGTAATACAGGTTTCATAGCGTATTTTCGAGGCTGGACCTCGGCAAAAGCCGAGGTCCAGCCTCGGCTTTATTCTCCTATTAGCTGCACAATCAATTCGCGCGAACGCGGTCTATTGTCAAAATCTATAAATATGATCTGCTGCCACGTGCCAAGCTGTAATTTATTGTCAACAAAGGGAACTGAGACGCTGGGGCCGAGAAACGATGCCCTTACATGCGCGTAGCCATTTCCATCATGCCATCTCACGTTGTGTTCATAGTGGCCGGATTTCGGCGCTATTTTTTCAAAATAATCCTTAAGGTCCTGCACCAGCCCTGGTTCATATTCTACTGTGGTAAGTCCGCCTGTTGAACCAGACACGAATACAGTGACAATGCCAGAGCCTAATTTGGACTTAGATAGAGCGCTGGCTACCTGAGCAGTTATATCAATAATATCTGTATCGCCTTTTGTGTTGAGTTTTATTTTTTTAGTAATTACTGTCATTATTTTTTCCTGTATGCGTCGAGGAACGAGTCGCAGTAGAGTTGTTTCTCCATGAGAAGCTCCGCTGTTATCGCGGCGTCTACGAGTTCTTTGTCTGTGGCGTCCATAATGGCGGCGTCCAGGCCGCTGGCTATTGCCATTGCCAGAAATGTCCTGTTAATAATAGCTTTGCACTGAGAAGGCGCGCCCTGCGAAACATTGGAAAGGCCAAGTATGGTCTTTGGCGCAGGGTCCGCGAGCATCTTTGACTCCCGTATGGCCCTTAATACCTCTTTTGCGTGCACCTGCGCAACATTTACAGGCAAGATCACAGCGTCAAGATATAGATCTGACAGGTTAATGCCATGTTCCATGGCAGATGCCACGATCTTCATGCCGAGTTCAAGCCTGCCTTCAGCGTCCTTTGGTATGCCCGCTTTGTCCATGGTCAATCCTATGACTGAGGCATTGTATTTTTTTGCAAGGCCAAACAGCGGATCCATTTTATCCTGGTTGGCATTTACAGAATTTATTATGGGTTTTGATTTACATGCTGAAAGGCCAGCTTCCATCACGTCTATTTTTGTCGTATCGATCGCGAGCGGCGCGTCGCTGACTTCAGTAATGGTCTTTACAAGCCATTCCATTGCCTCTTTTGGATTATCTGACGATGGTCCGACATTTACATCAAGCGCGCTTGCGCCAGATGATACTTGTTTTTTCGCAAGCTCCTGTATTACAGCTTTATCCTTTTTTTGTATTGCCTGTGCTACATCTTTAAACATCCCGTTTATGCGCTCACCTATTATGAACATACTTACTCCTTCTTTTATCGCCTTTCGTTATTCGGCTACGGTGTCGATGCTCGTAACGGTTACGTCAGCGGTCACGGTTACGTGATATAAAGACGTAACCGCCGACGTAACCCTAACCGATACGGGCATCGACACCGTAGCCGTAACCGTATTACGTACCTATAAGCTCTCTAATTATTTTCTTCGTCTCCTCAACTGCTCTAGGGTGACTCATGACAAGGATGTCTGCACCTGCATTTAAATACGCCACAGCAGTGGCTGTCTCATACAGTGCGCCTCTGTCCTTAGCAGGTCCCCATTCTTTTGCTGCCTCATCGCCAGTCTTTGCTTCTTTTGTGCGCCAGACCTCTTGCCCCACAAAGTTTATTAAAGGCATTGAAAGCATCTTGTCGCCTGAGAGTCCGGCGAGCCGCGTCCGTTCCATTATTGAATAAGTATATTCCAGGCCATATCCAAGCGCGCCTGTTGCATGATGAATTACTATTTTATCCTGCGGAAATTGCATATCACATATAAGTATATTCAACTGTTTTGCAATATTTATATCAATTGGCGCTTCAGAGATAATCGCATGGCCTCCACTCAGGCATGCAGCAGTCAAGGTCTTGTAATTTTCCTGTGTCGCGATCCCAAAAAGGCAATTCTCTCCTTTTGCAACTTCTGCGCAATGCACCATAACATCGTTGTCTTTTTGAGCTGAGCCGCTGCCTATTACAATAAGCGGCACATCCACAGCCTTTAAGATATTTTCCAAGGTCTTGCCAGCGTCTTGGCCAGAGGCATTTTTCGTATCCGGGTGTATGCTTGCAAGGCGCAGACATATCAAATCTGCTGAGAATTTCTCTACGCAAAGTTTTGCCCACTGAGCTGGATCCTTCAAAGATTCTCCAAAATTAGCCTTTAATGCATCTGGCCATTCAGAAGGCTCCATATCCCATACTTCCATTGCCACATTAGGAGGATTCGGACATTTATCCTCACCCTTTATAAAAAATATACCTGTTTCCCCGCCGATCTTTATGGGCTTTTTCTTCCCAAGTGTAACCTCGCTTATCTTGTCCTGCCATTTTTCAATCAATCTTTCCATAGCATCTCCTTACCTTGTGGTAAACTTTTGCCCTTTTCGCTGTTTTTTTGTATATCTTCCTGAAAAGAGATATAGCGTTCTACCTCTAAACCGGAATCTTTTATTAATTTCAGTTTCTCGTCCTCAAGCTGACCCTTTGACTTATTGATGACTAATGAGACATCTTTTAGTTTCAGGCCTGCCTTTTTTGCTGTCTCCAGCGCGCTTATAGCTGATTTAATGCCTACTGTTGTTGTATCACTGACCAGCAAAAGATTGTCTACTTTATCTGCTGTGCGCCGACTAAGATGTTCCATGCCAGCTTCATTGTCTATTACAATGTATTTATAATTCCTGCCGAGTTTTGACAGGTATTCTCTCAGGATATTGTTTATGGCGCAATAGCAGCCAGGCCCTTCCGGCCTTCCCATGACAAGAAGGTCTATGCCTTCCCCTTCTGTAATTATCTCCTGCAGTCTCATGTTAAAAAGATCAGTTTTGGGAAAACTTACTGAAGAAGATTTTTTTGCTTCTTCGCGTATATCTGAGATAGTGTCGCTATATTCGAGCCCTAGCGCTGCATTGAGATTAGAGTTCGGGTCAGCGTCAATTGCCAGTATTGGTTTATCTATCTTCAGAAGATGCCTGATTAGTAACGCGCTAACTGTAGTCTTTCCAACCCCGCCCTTACCTGCGACAGCTATTACGTAAGCCACTTCTTCACCGATGGAAACAGCTCTATATCCGTATGCGGGAAAAATAGCGCTGCGCTGTAATTATTCATAAAAGATGAATTCGCGCTCAAATCAAGATATGTCATTTTATCAGCGATCAAATATGCCTTGTCCATTGCCTCGCTTGAGAGGATCGCCATCTTCGCGCCTGCTATGGAAGTATTGCCCAGAAATTCAAATTTTTCCTCTGGAAGATCCGGCAAAAGCCCGATGTTTATAGCGGATCGGATGTCCAATGCAGTGCCCAGGCCGCCTGCGATAAACACATGCTTCAGGTCAGATTTTTTATAGCCTACTTCCTTTAGAAGCACTTCTATGCCAGTGTATATGGCACCTTTCGAATGCATAATATTTTTTATATCATTCTCATCTATTGCTATTTTTTCTGCCAGAGCTATGGTTTTTGCGCCATTTATCTTGCCAGAGCGATCAATGATCCTATGTTTCAGGCATTCGCTAAGGCAGCTTATTATGCCAGAGCCACATATGCCTTTCGGAGCAGCATTGCCTATGGTCCTTACAGAGATTTTACCTTTCTTTATTGATATGGCCTCGATCGCGCCTTTCATTGCCCTTATGCCTGAGGAAAGGCCTCCGCCCTCAAAGCACGGGCCAGCAGATGTCGAGCACGCCATGTAATATTCCTTATTGCCCACTACGACCTCACCATTTGTGCCAAGGTCAATAAAAAGGGAGAAATCTTCGCTGTTATCCATGCCAGATGCCAAGACTCCGCTTATAATGTCGCCGCCAACATAGCTGCCTATTGAAGGTAGACATGATAAAAGACCCCGCGGATTTATTTTTATGCCTGCTTCTGCTGCCCGAATCACTGGCATAAAGTTTACAACTGGTATATACGGGTCTTTTCTTATATATTCGGGATCTATTTTTAGCAAAAGATGTGTCATTGTTGTATTGCCTGCGCACATGACTGCGGTAATGTCGTCGAGCGTTAGGCCACGTTCCTTTGCCATGTTATCTACGAGCATGTTTACAGTATCTATCACTGCATGATGCAGTCTTTCAAGGCCCCGAGCTTCCTTCGCATATATAATTCTTGAAATTACATCCTCGCCAAAATCAACCTGCGGATTATAACTTGCCTTTGCAGCCAGCACTTCCTGAGATTTTAAATCAATGAGGTACGCGACTATGGTGGTGGTGCCGATATCAAGCGCCACGCCAAGATTTTTTGCTGAAGCGTTCCCTGGCTCCACAAGCACTATTTCTGTGGTGCCGTTTCTGTTGCCAAGGGTTACTGTGGCCTCCCA
>JAHIRR010000087.1 GCA_018818505.1 Candidatus Omnitrophota bacterium
AAAATCAGGGATATTCTTCGAGAAAATCTTTGCCCTAAAAACAAAATAAAAAGGATTTTTGTGGTTAGAAAAGATCGAAGGAGATGAGATTTAAGTGAATCGAGGAACTTTGCCGATTGCCACTAAGAAAAGCATTGACTCAAGCTATATAGCTGCTATAACTATTCAATATTAAGTATATCACATAAATGTGCGTTTTGGAAGGTGTTGAGGTTCTTTTTTAGGGAGATTTTGGCAGGATAACTGCTGTGCCCAATTTGTGCCTATGCCATATACTAACTCTTACAACTTCTTACGGTCTCTTACGAGTCGAATTTTGCTGTAAGTTGTTGGCTATTATTGTAATTACAGCAATTTCAGTGAGTTGCGAAAATGCCCTGAAGTGGTTTATGAGTCAGGTGCTCTAACCAACTGAGCTATGGGCCCCGTTCCAAAATGCCTGATTTTTAAATTCAGGCATTTTGGAACGGGGCGCGGCCCCTTCATATTAAGACTGAAGGGCTTTCTGCCCGTAGATTAAGAATTATACCATTGAGATTAAGGGATTACAAGGGGATTTTTTAACCAAGACAAAAAAAGGGCCGGATATAAAAATCCGACCCTTAATTTACGAACACCGAACACCGATAACCGAATCACGAATTAGATTTCCTGGCCAAAGGCCATCTCTAAGAAATTCTTGAGTCTTCTGCTCCTGATAGGATGCCTCAGCTTCCTTAATGCCTTTGCCTCTATCTGACGAACTCTCTCTCTTGTAACATTAAAGATGCTTCCTACTTCTTCAAGGGTCCTTGGATAGCCATCGCCTATTCCAAATCTCAATCTCAACACCCTCTTTTCTCTTTCTGTAAGAGTATTGAGGATCTTGTCCATCTCTTCCTTGAGCATTGTATAAGCGCTGGCATTTGCAGGAGAGACCGCTTTCTTATCTTCGATAAAATCACCAAAGTTTGTATCCCCTTCATCTCCTATGGGTGTCTGTAGACTAATCGGCTCCTGCGCGATCTTCAGGATGCTTCTCACCTTCTCAACGCTCATCCTCATCTCAGATGCGATCTCTTCTGCTGCCGGCTCCCTGCCATTCTCCTGCACGAGGATCCTTGAAACCCTTATGAGCTTATTTATAGTCTCTGTCATGTGCACAGGGATCCTTATGGTCCTGGCCTGGTCAGCTATAGAGCGCGTTACAGCCTGCCTGATCCACCATGTCGCATATGTGGAGAATTTATATCCACGCCTGTATTCAAACTTTTCCACTGCCTTCATCAAGCCTATATTCCCTTCCTGAATCAGGTCGAGGAAAGAAAGGCCCCTATTGGTGTATTTCTTAGCAATGCTAACCACGAGCCTCAGGTTAGCCTCCACCATTGCCTTCTTGACCATGTTGAACTTCAAGGCCTGTTTTTTGATAAAAGAAAACTCCTTTTTTATATCATCCTGTTTCTTGCCAAACTTTTCTTCTATGCTTCTCTTTCTCTTCTCAAAAGATGCTATGCTCCCTCTTATCCTACGCTTCCTCATTCTCTGGATCTCTCTGTCAATGGAGTCTATCTCAGATATAGCAGCCTTGATCCTGTTTGCAAAATCCTCTATTACAGACGCGCAGAAGTTAAATTCCAGGCACAGCTCCATTATGCCCTGCCCCTTTTTTGCAGCCCTTATTTTTCTGGCCAACATCTCGAGCTTTTTCAGGACATCGCCTTCTTTCTTGGCGCCTGGCTCCTCTTTCATGGCCTCTTCTACATTGAATTCTTTTACCAAGACATTGTTTATCAGGGAGAGCACAGAATCCTTAATAAAAGGACAGCTCAAAACTGCCTTCTTGTATTCTTCCTCTGCTTTTTCTATCTCTTTGGCAAGCCTTAGTTCGTCTTCCCTTGAAAGAAGCGGTATCTGGCCCATCTGCTTGAGATACATCTTTACAGGATCCTCTACGCCTGTGCTCTTGACGGGGGTTTCGGATTTTCGCTTATCGCTGGCCGGCTCTTTTCTATTGCCGCCTTTAGCGCTTGAACGTTTTCCTGCCGCCTTTGCCTCTTCTTCAGAATCCACCACGCCTATCTTCTCGTTATCCAGCGCAGAGAAAACCTTTTCTATTTGTTCAGCGGAAATAATGTCCTCTGGCAGATAATCGTTTATTTCTTCGTAAGTCAGGTAACCTTTTTTTCTCCCAAGCGTCAATAACTTGTCAAGCTGACCATTCGCATCCTTTTTTCTGGTTTTGGTTTCCAATTTCCTCTTCATGGGATTATACCCCTCCTTTTATCAATCTGTTAAATTCTTTTAACAAATCCCTTGCCTCGTCTTCATAGCCTTTTTTCTGCGCTACGACAAGTCTATTCTGGATATCTTTCAGTCTATCTTCTTTCTGTTCCCTCTTGATAGTCTTTATGCAATCCGCGACATTCCGCTCTTTATCACGTATCTCTATATCTTCATTTACAATAAAGGATATGACATGAGGTGAGACCTTATCCTCCATGCAATTTATCAGCCTTGTCACATCCATAGAATTACCGTCGGTGTTTAAGGTAAAAAGTGTTTCAACTAAATGCCTTACGTCTGGATTTTTAAAATCAAACGGCTGCAGGTTATCCTTAACAGCGTCTACGACATTTGAATCTTCGATCATCAACTTCACCAATATCTTCTCTGCCAGCGGGATCTTGATATCCTTCCTTGCTACTTGTCCCTTGTCCCTTGTCCCTTGTCCCTTAACGCCCCTATTCATCCTCTTCAACTCATCCCACACTGCTTCTTCCTTTATAGCAAGCTCTTGTGACAGATTCTTGATGTATTCTGCCTTTACAACAGAATTCCTTACCCTGTGTATAGTCGAAAGCATTTCCTTAACGATCTCTGCCTTTGCGTCTGTATCCTCTTTATCAAATTTCTCTGTCAATAGATCTAATTTATATCTGAACAGGCTCTTTGCCTTTTTTATTGCTTCATGAAAACCGCGCGGTCCGAATTTGCGTATAAAACTGTCAGGGTCATGCCCCTTATCCAGGGTAACGACCTTCACGCTCATGCCTTCTTCCAAAAGCAGGTCTAATCCTCTCAATGCTGCCATTTCACCTGCCTGATCTGCATCATAGACTATAACGACGTTATGCGTATATCTCCTTAAAAGCCTTATCTGCTCTATGGTAAGAGCAGTGCCTAAAGAGGATATGGTATTGCTTATGCCATATTGATGGCTTGTAACTACATCCAGATAGCCTTCTGTTATTACTGCAAAACCTTTTTCCCTCACGGATGATTTCGCAAAATTAAGCGCGTATAGATGATGTCCTTTCTTGTATACAAAGGTCTCTGGCGAATTTATATACTTGGGAAGGGATTGATCCAATACCCTTGCGCCAAAACCCAGGACCCTGCCTCTTACATCACATATCGGAAATACGAGCCTGTTCCTAAAAAGATCATAAAAGGAATTTTCCTTTCCTCTCTGGATCAGGCCTGCCTTCAGCGCCATCTCTGGCTCTATGCCTCTCTTTAAGAGATATTCCAGTAAAGATCTCCATGAAGAATCCGCATAGCCTATTCTGAATCTTTTGATAGTATCTTTCTCAAGCCCTCTTCTTTCTATGTAACGCTTCACTTCCGACGAGTCACTGGGCCTCTCCAGCAGAGCGCTGTAGAAGCTCGCCGCAATATCATTTACGCTGTAAATGTTGCTCACTGCTGAATCATCAGCTTGGTTGTATTTTTTATACTCAGGCAGTTTCACTCCTGTCTTTGCGGCCAGTATCTTCACAGCGTCTATAAAATCTGTTTTCTCGTATTCTTTTATAAAATTAAATACATTCCCGCCTGAATGACATCCAAAACAATGGTATATCTGCTTATCAGGGCTCACCACAAAAGACGGGGTCTTCTCATGGTGAAAAGGGCAAGTTGTCTTAAAATTCCTGCCAGCAGGCTTTAAAGGGATATAGCTGGAGATTATATCCACTATATCGCATCTATCCTGTATCTCGTTTAATATGTGCTCTGGTATTTTTGGCATTACCTATTTTCTCCTAGAGAATCTCCGGAATCCCGAACAAGCGAGTATTTTAAACTTGTCCTTCTTCTCCAATTCGTCAAGCATAATATTAAGGCCTACATTGTCACTGGCAATATGCCCGGCTATAACTACATTCATGTGCTCTTCTTTGGCCTTTTTGAAATGCTCTTCACCAAGATGCATGCAGATCAATGTTGACACACCTGACTGCGAAAGCCTGCTAAAAATATCCTTGGAGCCTTCTGTGCCGCCTGTCATATCCACAAATACCTTGCCTGCCTTACTCGAAGATGAGCCCCCTATGATCTTGGGCGGGCAATTGAGCTTTGCTGATTCTTTGTACTCAGGGATCTCTATAAGAATATCCATTATATCGTCAAGCGTATCTGGTTTTTTCTTATCCATTAGGCCCTGCAAATACGAGGCCACGCAATTATCAGCTGGCGTATGGCAGTTCATAAACGCAATATCAAGAAGCCTCGCGGCATCTACAGGCCGCATGTGATTTGCCGGCATGACCCTTCTTTCAACTTCTTTTATTCTTTCTGACATTAAACTCTCTGCAATATTTATAGGCACGCCGATCCTGTTTAATATATCGATCTGCATGTACATGACATTATAAAATCCTGCGAGCGATATTCCTTCAGGATGATGTCCCATCAATAAATCCACCTTTTCTCCTTTTTGACGTAATCTATCAGCAAGCACGACTTCTCCTACCTCCATATCTATGCCCACAAGTATCGTCTTGATTTCAGTCTCTTTCTTTCCAAAAAGTATACGCGTATCACTGTATGGATGAAGGAGCCTATCTTTATCGTAAAACTCCTTTTTATCCTTGCTCAGGCTGTCGTATTCCTTCTTGGCCCTTAAAAGTTCTTTTTTTACATTCTGCTTGCCTCTTGGATCATTACTGATCCCGACATCAATCACATTCTTATAAATATCTCCGAGTTTCACTTAAGACCTCCGATTGTTGGTTTTGTTCCTGTCAAAAAAGATACCGCAGAGTACACAGAGATTTTTTATAATAAAAGTTCTCTGTGTGCTCATAAAGATTAGTCTTTCTGTCTCCTCTTTAAGCCTTAAAACGTTAAAAAATTAATCAAAAGACCTGTTTGCTTATCCATAAGCTTTCAGATAAGTTAGCAGTTCTGCTTCAGGGTATTCTTTTTTGAGGACACAGAGAAAATTTATTTATTACTCTGTGTGCTCTGTGGTTTCTTTTATATCCTTCCATGCTTTATTTGACACTACCTTAGTTTTTCAGCATTCTCACTAATGCTGTGTCGTTTTCGCCCCAAGGATATATATACATGCCCTTTTCATACACAAAAGGCAGCACATATGAAACATATTGCCCTGAAAATGATCTATCCTGCGCGCTCCTGGCCAGATATTGAAATGGCCCATTAATAAATAAGGTGTAAATAAGGCCTGCTATTAAGACACCTCTTGCAAGGCCCAGCGCAGATCCAACCAATGCGTTTGGCCTTGAAAGATTTTCGCCACTGAGA
>JAHIRR010000088.1 GCA_018818505.1 Candidatus Omnitrophota bacterium
CATAAACTGTAATGGCCAAGGCAAAAACGCCTCGAGATGTAAAACTCATCATTGGAATGCTGGCAAAAGACAAAAAACTCTTCGACAAAACCGAAGAGTTTTTTATTAAAGAATTCGGAGAAATGGACTATAAAAGCCCTGTCCTTAAATTCGACTATACAGATTATTACAAAAAAGAAATGGGTCAGCCGTTAAAAAGAAAGTTTGTCTCATTTAAAAGGCTTATCCCGCCTGAACGCATATCAAAGATAAAGGCCATAACAAATTCCCTTGAACAAAAACTCGCGACAAAGAAAAGGGACCTGTTAAAACGACGGGTAAACATCGATCCTGGATATATCTCGGACGCAAAATTGGTCCTGGCCACCACAAAGAATTACTACCACAGGATATGCATAGCCAAGGGCATATACGCTGAGGTGACACTCGGATGGAGAAAAGGGGGCTTCCAGCCCTTTGATTGGACCTACCCTGATTACAGGACAAAAAAGTACCTTAGCATTTTAAACAACATCAGAAACGCTTACACTGGAAAGGGGATGCATGCCGGATAACAAAGTATATCTTAAAAGGATCGAGAACTGGTCTTCTGTCGACGCGATAAATGAGGCCATATTGTCAGTGTGGCAAAAAATCGAGCCGGCGGACTTTATAAAAAAAGACGCCTTTCTCGGGATCAAGTTGACCTTTGGAGAAGAAGGGACATCTGGCTACATAAAACCAGCCTGGCTTTCTAAATTCATCACGCATCTCAGACAAAAGACAGACAATGTTTTTATTGTCGAGACTAATACGCTCTACAGAGAAAAACGCTCAAATGCCATTGGCCACCTTCATGTTGCCCATAGTCACGGATACGATTTAAACAGCATCGGCATACCCATAATAATAGCGGACGGGCTCCTTGGGAGAAATAGCCAAAATGTATCTATTCGCGGTAATCATCTTGAAAACGTTAAGCTAGCTAAAGGAATCTGCGAAACCGACGCGCTTATATGCCTTTCGCACGTAACAGGCCACATACAGACAGGCTTTGCCGGCGCATTGAAGAATCTGGGCATGGGATGCGCCAGCCGGGCTGGCAAACTCGTGCAGCACTCTAAAACACTGCCTGAGATAACTTCAGAGAAATGCATTGGTTGTGGCAGCTGCATGAAGATCTGCCCGGCAAACGCAATAGGATTAAAGAAGAAAAAAGCTCTGCTGGTAAAGGAAAGGTGCATTGGCTGCGGAGAATGCGTTGTTGTTTGCAGATCAGACGCCATCCGGATAAAATATGACGAAAATGCTGTGAAAATGCAGGAAAAGATGGTAGAATATGCGTTAGGCGTTAAAAGTGTCTTCGGCCCAAAAATAGCCTATATAAACTTCTTGTATAGCATAACAAAGAATTGTGACTGCATGGCAAAGGATGAGGCGCCTATTGTGCCGGACATAGGCATTATAGGCGGGATCGATCCTGTGGCTGTTGACCAGGCATCGATCGATATTGCGAAAATCGAAAGCTTTAAACAGGCGCATGCTGAAATCGATCCTCTTGTGCAGATAAAACACGCTGAAAATATAAAATTAGGGTCGAGCCAGTACGAGCTCTTAGAGGTATAAAATGTACCTTGCGTACGCTTTTATATTAAGCATACTCTTACTTATATTGATAATGTTATGGCTGGAAGAAAATAGACTGAGAAACGATATAACCCTGGGCCTGGCGCGCAAATACTGGGTACTGCGGGAGAAAAGAAAATATGTCAGGTTCGATGAAGAAATAAAAATAAGATACGATTTGCTGCAAAAGCCCCCTAACAGCTATGATTCCAAAACAGCAAACGTATCACAAAAAGGGCTGTGCCTGGTTACATATGAAAAATTAAAGGAAAACTCCTGCATAGGCCTGGAGGTAGAGGTGCCTGGATTTTCAAAGCCTGCAAAATTGATCGGACAGGTTGCCTGGACAAAAGACCTGCAAAATCAGGACGCGCAGGGTAGGCGCCTATTTTACGCCGGTGTAAAATTTATTAAAATAAATCCTGCGGCTGAGGCAATGTTATTGACGCACCTGAATACATTAATACGGCCATAGCCCATGGGGATGATTGAGGAAATAAACCCGGAGATGTTCTCCGAACTGGAAAGGACAAGGGCACAACATGATCTCTTTTGAAGAATTTAAAAAACTCAGCATAAAAATAGCCAAAATAAAGGAAGTAAGTGATCACCCTGACGCGGACAAGCTTTATGTGGTCAAGGTGGATCTTGGCGGAGAAGAAAGAGTTCTGGTCGCTGGAATAAAAAAGGCCTATAAGCCAGAGGAACTCATAGGTAAGCTCGTAGCAGTGGTAGAAAATATGCAGCCTGCTGTGATCCGAGGAGTGGAAAGCAATGGCATGATACTCGCTGCCAGTGATGCGGAAAATATGGTTGTAATGTGTCCGGATAAGGACATCTCGCTGGGCGCAATAGTTAAATAATTCAAACCCTCCGCAACCCCGGAGGTTGCCAGCACGGCAACCTCCGGGGTTGCGGAGGTGAAGCGGAACAGACCTAAACTATGATCATCGGTCTCACAGGCCCTAATGCGTCAGGAAAAGGCGAGGCGGCTAAATATATAGAGTCAAAAGGATTTGCTTATCATTCTCTCTCAGATATACTAAGGGAGGAGGCAGGCCGCTTAAGCATAGAGCCCTTGCGCGAAAACCTTATAAAACTGGGAAATGAGCTGAGGCGCAAAAACGGGGCTTCGTTCCTGGCGGAACAGACCATAAAAAGACTTACGCCAGCGCAAAACCATATAGTCGACTCTATAAGGAATCCCGCTGAAGTAGGAGCGCTGAAGAGGCTGGATGATTTTATATTAGTAGGCGTGGACGCGCCTGTGGAAGCGCGTTTCAAAAGAGGCGTGGACAGAAAAAGGCCTGGCGATGCTCAGTCCCTTGACGATTTTATAGAAAAAGAAAAAAAGGAAAATAAAAACGATCCACAGAACCAGCAGCTTGAAAAGTGCCTCCAGCTCGCAGATATAGTGATCGTAAACGACTCGACCTTAGAGGAGTTTCACGAAAGAATAGATGAAGCGATCAAAAAGAACAAAAAGACCTGAATGGGATGAATATTTTTTGAAGCTGGCATACCTTGTGGCTGAGCGCTCCACTTGCCTAAGGCACCATGTGGGCACGGTCATAGTAAGAGACAGGCAGATCCTTACTACCGGATACAATGGCGCGGCAAGCGGGGTAAAAGATTGCCTGGAATTAGGCTGTCTCAGAAATGAAAAAAACATACCTTCAGGAGAAAG
>JAHIRR010000089.1 GCA_018818505.1 Candidatus Omnitrophota bacterium
CTATAAGAAAAAGGCCCAGGTCAACTGGTGTCCTTCCTGCCAGACAGTGCTTGCAAATGAGCAGGTTGTGGATGGCGGGTGTGAGAGGTGTTCCGCAGAGATTGAGCTGCGCAGCCTGGAACAATGGTTTTTCAAGATCACTGATTACGCGCAAAGGCTCTTAGATGATCTGAGCCTATTAAAGGATTGGCCAGAGCGGGTAAGGATCATGCAAAAGAACTGGATCGGCAGGAGCGAAGGCATTGAGATAGATTTTAAGCTTGAAAAAAGCCGAGGTCCAGCCTCGGCTTTTTTGAGCTGTTTTACCACCAGAGTGGATACAATTTATGGCGCTACATATATGGTGCTTGCTGCAGAGCACCCGATGGTTGAGGAATTGATAAAGGGTTCTGACAGAGAAAATGATATAAAGAAATTTATCGCGGATGTTAAAAAAGAGAGTTTTATAGATAGAGTTTCAACTGCCACTGAGAAAAAAGGTATATTTACAGGCCGCTATGTCATAAATCCTGTGAATGGTAAAAAGATCCCGCTCTGGATCTCGAATTATGTATTGATGGAATATGGTACAGGCGCGGTAATGGCAGTGCCTGCGCACGACCAGAGGGATTTTGAATTTGCGAAAAAGTATGATCTAGACATAATAGTCGTGATCGACGACCCAAAAGAGCATTTTGATGCAAAGAGCATGAAACAGGCTTTTGTGGAAGAAGGAGTGATGGTGAATTCCAGCCAATTCAATGGCCTGCCAAGCCTTAAGGCGATTGAAAAGATCGCAGACTATATGGAAAAAGAAAAGATAGGTAGAAGAAAGATCCATTATAAGCTGCGAGATTGGCTTATCTCCAGGCAGAGGTATTGGGGCGCGCCTATACCTATAGTCTATTGTGAAAAATGCGGCATCCAGCCAGTAGATGAAAAAGACTTGCCTGTACTTTTACCTGAAAATGTGAAATTCAAACCGCACGGCGAGTCGCCCCTAAAGGATGTGAAGAGTTTCGTAAGTGCAAAATGCCCTAAATGTAAATCAAAAGCTCGACGAGAAATCGATACAATGGATACATTCGTAGATTCGAGCTGGTATTTTCTGAGATATCTATCGCCAAAGAATAACAAAAGCCCTTTTGATAAAGAATTAGTCAATAAGTGGCTTCCTGTAGATCAATATATCGGAGGTGTGGAACATGCGATTCTGCATCTTATGTATTCAAGATTTATCGTAAAGGTGCTTTATGACCTGGGGCATGTAGGATTTAAAGAGCCATTCGCCAAACTCTTTACGCAGGGTATGATCGTAAAGGATGGCGCAAAGATGTCCAAGTCAAAAGGCAATGTCGTAAGCCCTGACGCGCTCATAGAAAAATATGGCGCAGATACAGTGAGATTCTACACATTGTTCATTGGCCCGCCTGAGAAGGATGCGGAATGGAATGACCGCGGCGTAGAAGGCGCGTGGAGATTTCTTAATCGAGTGTGGCGACTAGTTATAGAGAGTACAAAGAACAGAGTACAGAGAACAGATGTTACAGAGCTAAAAAGAAAGACACACCTTACCATTAAAAAAGTTACAGAGGACATGGAGGGCGCGTTTCATTTTAATACAGCCCTAAGCGCAATAATGGAACTAGTGAATGAGATTTACAAGGTCAGGGACAAGGGACAAGAGACAAGAGACAAGGGGGATAAAGATGCCATTGAAGCTGTCATAATTCTTCTCGCGCCGTTTGTGCCGCATGTTGCTGAAGAGATGTGGGAGAGGTTAGGGAATAAAAGAAGTGTATTTGAAGCAGATTGGCCAGGATATGACGAGGCCGCGCTTGCTCAGGACAGGATTACCATGCCAGTCCAGATAAATGGCAGGGTCCGTTCAAAAATAGAAGTAGCATCAAGCGCAGGCGATGAAGACATTAAAAAGGTCGTGCTTGAAGATCCTTTAGTCAATAAATGGACACAGGGTAAACCGCCTAAGAAGATTATTGTTGTAAAAGGTAGATTGGTGAATCTTGTGGTATAATTGTCCTATGTTGAGAAAACTAGTTATTGTTGCAATTGTTTCATTGTTATCCTCAAATACCCTTCTCTACGCAGACACCATCCATTTAAAAAACGGCAACAAGGTCTCAGGCATTATCACAAAAGAAGATGAGGAGTTTGTCCAGATAAAGATAAATATCGGGGCCACAGTTGCATTTTCAAAAGAAGACATAAAAAACATAAAAAGAGATTCTGGCGATGCGCACGCTGAAATGAAAGAGTCATGGGAGGATGAAAAGGCAAAAAGAGAAGTTGTAGACTTCGATGCAGAAGAAAGAACAGAGAAAGGCCTTGTTGAATACGAAGGCAAGTGGGTTATGCCTGAAGAAAAGGAAAGACTCCAGGCAGCAAATATAGCCGGGGACGTAAATAAGGAAGAGAAAAAGAGAAAATTCTCATTTGACGAAGATAAAGAAAAAAGGTCGGATTTTGCGACTAAGCTCCTTCAGAAAGGAAAGTGGTTTCTTAAGGAGACAGAGCATTTTTCCATATTCTATACAGACCTGGCACAGGCAAAGATAGTGAGTGACAAGGCAGAATACTACTTTGAGAAGATATCGTATGATTTAGGTTACGAAGGTCAGATAAAGTGGAAGGCAAAATGCCAGGTATATATCGTCGAGAGTGCTGATAAATGGAAGCCCTTTTTAAAAAAGATAGGATTTGATCCAGAGTTAGTCGGAGGCTTTGTCCCGAATTATAACGAGAGGGAGATGTATCTCTGTGTGCTTTCCGACGGATATCTAGCAGTGACATTTCCGCATGAACTGACGCATCTTATATTCAGGGATATAGCTGGTAAGAGCACTATCCCATTATGGCTGAACGAGGGCCTTGCCAATTATGAGGCCAGCGTGACCAGCGTCTCTAACGAACTCCTTGTAAAATATATAAAACAGGGAAGCCATATTCTTCTTGGAGATCTCTTGCGCATGAGTTATCCTGAAGGGAAAAAGATGAGAGAGCTTTTTTACGCTCAGTCAGAGAAGTTGGTGGAATTTCTTATTACTCAGCATGGCAGGAAGAAATTCAGAAGGTTCTGTGATCTCATATTAAAGGACAAGTCCTTTAAGGATTCGCTTTTTATCTCCCATAAAGGAGATTTCGAAGATATAGAAGATTTTAATGTTCAGCTTGTAGAATACATTGTCAAGTAATCGCGGAACCAACGCGGAACGTTACGCGGAACTACGCGGAAGAAAAGGAGAAGAATATGCTTGTAAGATTAATTTTATTGATAGGGGTTATTTTAATCTTTGTGGGCTGTGCGGACGTAAAGACGCCGACAGCTCACTATGCGCTGACGCACCCTCTCAGCACAAAGACTATGGTCGTCTCAGGCACGAGCAAGGAAGAGGTGATCGAGAAATGGGGCGACCCTAGTGACGTAATAGACATGGGATTCGATGACACAGGACTCAAGAAAGAGGCGTGGATATATGATGCGTGGTTCCAGAACGCGCCGCTTGACTACAGACATTTCTCAAGAAGGAAGAAGATCTATTTCATAGGAGATTACGCCACAGGATACGAAGACATAGAAGAGGCAGGGGGCGCAAATGAAGAAAATTAAGAGGGTTGTTCTGCCTCTATTTTTTGCATGGTTTTGTTTTTCCAGCCTAGGTTATTCCCTGGACAAAAAAGAAGCGATGAGAGAATATTTTGGCAAGGTTAATTCGATATTGATAGAGTTCCAGTTAATCACAAGGGATTTGAGTCAAAATAGGTATCCTATGGGAACTGGCCTTGCGAAGATGAAAGGTTATTTAGATAGTTTGAAAGAAATAAAACCTCCGGAATTTATGGCTCGGCAGCATAAGATGATATCGTTATCTATAAAAAAGATCAGAATGGGGTTTTACGTATTATCCCACGGTAATA
>JAHIRR010000090.1 GCA_018818505.1 Candidatus Omnitrophota bacterium
CTGTAGAGCACATCTATGCCTGTAAAGGAACATATACTGCCAGCCTCACAGTCACTGATAATGATGGCAAAACAGACACAGCAAGTGTCAGTATACAAGTCAGCAAGGCTCCGCTAAAACCACCCACAGCTATAATTAGCGCCAATCCTACTTCTGGAGACGCGCCTTTAACAGTAAGTTTTGACGGCTCTGGATCTATCAATGGTGATGGCAGCATTGTTTCATATAAATGGGTATTTGGAGATGGGGGAATAGCTACTGGCGCAAAAAAAACACACACATATGACACTAAAGGGACTTACACAGCCAGTCTTACAGTCACTGATAATAATAGATTAAAAAACACAGCGAGTGTTAAAATAACAGCTGATGAATCTGGGCCAATAACTAAAATATTTAATATAACAAGCCCGCCGATATGGGTAAACGATAAATATCCCATAAGAACAAAAACTATTGATATCCCAAAAGCAGATGAGTATGATCTTTGGATCCAGGCTGAATACACAGGCGAATCGCAGATCGGAGAAGAATACCGACTGCAGGTAAATGGAGGCAGTATTGGCCCTATAATAGGAGATCGATATAACGGCCCTAATGACCCAACGCTCAAATGGATATCTCATGGTTCTTACAACTTAAGAGAAGGGGCCAACACTATCACCTTTCATAAGGGAGGTCAGCCAAACAGAATAGGCACTGGCGACCCTGGAGACTGGCGCGACTACGACCCGAGCGACGACCCCAGCCTCTGGACATGGTACCTTGGAGGAAGCGTTCACTTTAAGGCAATAAAGATAAAAACTAGCGAATAATGACACACAGAAACACTCTACCCCCATTAAAAACAAAAGGCTTTATGCTCGTAGAGCTGATACTCGCAGTGCTATTGCTGGGATTTATAGTAGCGGCTGCGTCGCTCTATGGAAAATACATCGGCATCATCCAGAGAGACGTGGACAAAAATGTGTTGATGTCCATGTCTAAATTAGGCAGCGGCCTTGAATATATGGTCCAGAGGATACTGCATAGCGACAATGACCCGATAGTCAGTATTAACGGGAAAGACGTAAAATTTGATGTGATCTATGGTGGAAAGAAAAGGACAGCCAGGATCTACTATGATGATGCTGCAAAAGAGGTCCTATATGACTATGATATAGATGATGCTGCTTCGGCAGAGGTATTTTTAACAGATATTGAGAATCTAAAATTCATTGAAGAGGTTGTTGCAAGAGATGCTGATGGAAATCCTACTGAAAAGCGCCTGGGCATAGAGATAGAGGCCATGCACGAGGAGTCATATCCTATAAAACTAAGGACGTCTCTTGTAGGAAGAAACCGGGTAAACCCTAAAGCAATAATAAACTAGGCCATGATGAAGCTGCGAAATCCAAAAGGTAGTGTAGCTATTATGCTTGTCTCAAGTATAACTATTGTGCTTACGCTGGCTGTACTATATCTCTATATACTCATCAATGCAAGAATAGACGCAATGCACGGTTATAAAGACAGGTTTCTTGCGTATTACCTGTGCGAGACAGGCATATCCATTGCCATGCTTGACTTCGGCCAAGGAAAGATAGGCAATTCCAAAAAGCAATGGACAGAAAGAAATCTAGATTTTGAGATAGGCGGTAAAGACTATGCCATATATTATAATATAACAAAGGCCCATGGCTCTGCAGATTATAAAATAACCAGTATGGTAAAATCTCCATTGGGGCTGGACAGGACTTATTACATGACTGCTGCTGGCCCAAGAGCATTTCCTTTATATATCAGAGGATTTGGAGGAGCAGGAGGAAAATAAGTAAAACAAGGAGGGTAAAAATGAAGGTTCACAAGTTATTGTTTTTAGGTTTAGCTGTTGCGCTATTTGTTCTGGGCGGACTATTAGGGATTTTTTCCAATAACCTACAGGCCTCTCCACCTGAAGGAGAAGTCTCCGGCGGCGAACAGCCAGCCAGCGTATATTATGATGAGCACTGGAAGGCCACAGAATCATACGTGGCTACAACAAGTGGTTATGTTTCTTTTGACCCATCTAGCCTCATGGATACGTCAGTAACAGGTGAGATAAAAGACGGTGTAGATGGCCCTTATTGCAGCCTCCAACCAGACATGGTGATAACAAAATGGAAAGTCCACGGACATATACATTTCGAATAATATTACTTATAGCGCTTTTTGCATGCGGGTTTGCATTAGGTAAAGGCGTTATTACGCGCAAAGATCAAAACGTGCCATCTCAAAAAGAGTTAAGCTCTGTACCCAGGCAAAGATTTCAGGCAATAGAAAAGGCCCTTAAAGAGGGAAAGACAGAATATGAATTTGAGATCGGATATACTCCTGTCTTAAACAAGTGAGGTGACTATGAAGAAGCTAACGACAATTCTTTTTTGCAGTATGATGGCGCTGGCCTTTGTGAATGAGGCGAAAGGAGATGATACTGGAGATCCATACTCTTCTAAGCAACCTAGCACTATAAAGGCATGGTATGATGAGACCTGGGAGGCTGCGCGTTTCTATCGCACTACGAAAGTGCCTGGAACAGATCAATTTAAATACGCACCTAAATCTAGCCCTGGAGGAGATGGTAATCAGACCTACTCTAGAGGCGGCGCTACCATATCATCTGACCTGGTAGTTACAGAGTGGAAAGTCACAGGCCATACGCATTTTAGCAGCGGCTTATGAAAAAAGACTCTGGCTTAACCCTGATCGAGATCATCATCTCTATAATAATCATTGGCATACTGGCCTCTATAACGCTAGTGGGGATCTCAAAATACATAAGGGCCTCTGAAGAAAAAAAGGCCAAGCTTAATCTCAAACTCCTACTCGAAGATGAAAAAGACTTTTACGCATACCAGGCAAGATTTACTGACGAGTGGGATCTTCTATCTGTAAAAAAACCCGTGGATAAAAAATACGACTACGAGATAACAAAGGCCACCTACAGTGATGTGGAGATAACAGCTGCCTCAAAAAATGAAGGCAAGAGTTTTACAATAAATACCAACGGGGAAATTGAAGAGTTTTAGATCACTTCTTATCTAATATCTTATTCACTAAAACTACATAGGCCCTGAGATCACACCATCCTTGTGTATTATATATAAAGGTGATTTACTGGGTATTCTCTCTGCCCTTGCCTCAAAATTCGGGGGATCTGTTAAATACTCGTGTACAGAATATTCAAAATACCTCTCAGAATATCCGTTTGGATCCTCCATCTCCAGATCATTTATGTCATAGGCAAAAGAGCCATTCCTGGCAAAGAATCTCTTCTCTTCCACCTGGATCAACCTAAGAGTGCTTAAAGCCTCCCCTGCCCTTCCTTTTTCAATGGTCTTAACATAGGTGGGTATAGCAATGGCAACAAGTATGCCCAAGATTATGACAACGATAAAAAGCTCTATTAAGGTAAAACCTTTTGATTGGGGCATATGCTATCAGTAAATCTATTTCTTCTTCAGCGAGTAAAGCACAAGGCCGAGTATCAAAATAGCTACGATCAGAAGAAGCACACTGGCATTCTGCATAAAGGCGCCAGATATCTTGCCAGAGCTTTCCTTTGAAATAAGGTCGCCATCTTCATCAGAGGTGGGTGCCCCCTGTTTCAGGCGCAGGTTTCCAACAGAGTCTATCCACAAGAAATGCTCACGGCCCTGGCCATCAGTTAAGACCAGATCTTTTTTTAGGGTGAGGGAGCCTGACATGACTGAGTCTACATCATTTCGCAATAGCTGGCTTGAGTCCAGCATATCAATGCTTTCAGCATTCATTGCATAGGCAGAGCTTGCGAGCTTTATGCGCGGCGACATCTCGCCGTCGCTTGCCACTTCTATGCCTAGCCATAGGTCCTTATTGAAATCTACATCAAGGGGCCTTATTGAACCTAAAAGCGCATTGAATAATCCATTTTGTACAGTAAGAATATGGCCTTCTTCCCAGAGGACATTGCCTCCTGAGGCCACATCATAAAATCTAAATGTCGTTAAATAATTTCCAGCCAGAGGATTATCGTCATTATCCGTGAATTTGCCCTGATAATTAATAACACGGGGAACATCAGCAAACGCGAGGACAGCAATACATAACATTCCGACCACAACCAACATCACTAAACGGAATCTCTTCATAACCCCCTCCTTTTTTTAGGATGGCTGTGCCATGAACCCCCTGTACCATTCGCTTCGCTCAGGTACAGGGCACAGCGAGCATTATACTAAATGGCGAAGCCATGAACCCGAGCGAAGGTGTAACTCAAGTTGCATTCTTAGCGAGTGGTTCATGGTGCCGAGGCCCAGAATCATCCTCAGCGTCTCTATAACTTCTAATTATATAATAAGTTCGTAACATTGCAAGTGTTTTCTGTAACGTTAGCGTGACGTTACGCAGAAAGATTAAATTGCTATTTTGGGTCACGTAATGGTGCCATTACTATTGCAGGAAAGCAAGTTATTTGTGATTAAATTGAGTGTTTAATTGAAAACAATGAGGGTCTATCGCTATATATTCTCGACAATTGTTCGACAGGCAACATTCTTTTTCTTCCAAGTAAAAGAGCATAATCATAAGCACTTTGAACTTCATTGTCAATCTCGGCTTCCCTCATATGGTTCTTACCGTTGGGGCCATATTCCCTAAATCTTTCGAATTCCTTCATGCACAAACTTATACTATCAACTAATTCTTCTGGTGACATTTTTACCACATCAGGCACATAAGGAGCGTAACTCATATATCTGACATCACCACTTGCAATTTCCTTCTCGAAAGTTTTCTCGAAAGTTAATCTGGCTCTTCTCTGTTGTAAAGGTACTTGCATTATTACAGCAGTCCATTGTAGGAAATTTTTTTCTTCTAACTTAGTTTTAATATTATCTGCATTTTCTTTTGTATTTGTTGACTTATCTTCTATAATGATTTTATCTTCTGGAACTCCATTATTTATAAGAAGTTGTTTCATAATCTCTGCTTCACTGATGACGCCTAAATCTCCTTTTATAGCATACTCTTCTTTCTGGGCATGTTCTATTAATGGCTCGGCAAGCCTACCTCTACCTCCGGAGACCACTATATTATTTACTAAGCCATCTTTATAAACGCCTGCAGCCTTTTCTATCGTCTTGATATCATCATTACCAAAAAGTATTAACAAATCGGCAGGGACATTGCGAGATGGCAGTTCATTTCTTTCTGCAAGAAAAGTAAATATTTTTTGTAATTCCAAGAAGATTCTAAGACGGTCAAATGTGTCATCTTGCATCCCTATTTGAAGACGCAAAGTTTCTTTTGGAAGAGGAAATGAATATAGTACATCTGTAGACAACAATATTAGACATATCATTACAGTCATAATCCCAAAATTATAAACTTTACTAATCCTTTTCATAATCCACCTAAAAAATTTCCGTCTTCGTTAAGAATTTATCATTCTTAACTTCGCCGGATCAATCCGCCATAGCCTATCTACTATGAGATTCTTCTTTGACGAAGGCGGAAGCCTTGTCCCTGTCTTATAAGGCTATATTGGTGCTATAACCATCATTTATAAGTATACCATATAGAGGGGCTATTTTAAAGGTTTTTTAGGGGCGGGTTTGGGAGGGGACGTTTAGCGTGACGTTAATTTTTTGGCTTATAAATGATGTACACTGAATTTAAACAATTTAAGCTATCTTCTTCCTGAGCCAATCGATGAAAAAAACATCTGAAACAAAATAGGAGCCATCCTCGCGATCTAAAATGCCTTTTTTCTCTAATGCATTGACTGCTGTCTGGATAGAAGCAGGCGTACCTAAAGAATGACTACTTAAAAAATCCTGAGAATAGATATTTGCGCCTGGTTCTTTACATAAGGCAACAACTAAACTTTTCTGCTTAGCCGCCAGGTTGTCCCAAATAGTCCCGTAGGCATAAGATTGCGCCTGGATGCATTTGTCTTTTGCTGAATTTATGTCCTCCGGGTTTATTATTGATGGGCTTTTTTTTGAAAAACTAACATTAAAAATTTCATGGCAAAGCTGTTGGGTATAATATGGATGGCAGGCTGTAACGTTTAAGATTTCATCTATCAAACACGACTCTATACGCATATCTACTGACTTAAACCTGGAATGTATAAAAGTTTTGAACCTCTCAGATGTAATTTTACCAAGCGGAATGGATTTGGCGATTTTATAAAGCGGTTTATTTTTATCCTGAAACAGTTCATCCATAAGGTGACGCTTGGAGCCCATAAAGCAATAGCTTACCTTATCATGGTGCTGGATTTTCGCTCGAAGCTGACGTTCTATAGGTAAATTTAAAGTGGATATCTCCTGGAATTCATCAAATACTACAATAAGGCGTTTCTTTCTTTTGACTGCTACGCGCTGAGGAAAATCGTATAAATCATCAAGCAATCTCTCGGCATCTTTTTTAGCGGCTTCAAAATCAAACTCGAACTCAGCCGGTTCCTGGCCTCTAATAACTATTCTTGGGATTAAGGCAGGGAAATGTTCTTTTAAAAACTGCATCGCTTCCTCAAGTTTAGTAGCGCTGGCCTTGGTTATACTACTGGTGTAAATTTTTATGAAGCTCTGTATTGAAGTAACCCGAAATAAATCCACATATACAGCAATAAAACCTTCTTTTTTTAATTCGTCCAAGACCTTTATGATCAGAGATGTCTTACCGTAGCGCCGGGGTGAAAAAATGAGCACATTCTGGCCAGAAGAAAGATCTAGTTTTAGCTCTTTAAGCTCCTCTTCCCTGTCAGTGAAGTATTGTCCTTTAACTACATCTCCATAAACAAATGGGTTTTCCATATAGTAACCTCTTGCATAAATTATGTAAGTTTACATTATGTAATGTAACATAATAAATAATGGTTGTCAAGTCATTTTCGCCACTTTTTTAGTGATAAAAGTAATATCTCGACGATAAAAAATATTAGGAAGGGCTATTTTTAGCACTAATTGTTATTTTAGGAGCTC
>JAHIRR010000091.1 GCA_018818505.1 Candidatus Omnitrophota bacterium
CCTTGCATCGCTATTCTCGATGATCACTGCCTGCGAGATCTCCATGCTCATCCTGCCTATGGCAACCCTTGCATTATGATAACGCTCGCTCCTTATCTCACCCTTTTGCCAGGATTTAGCTGAACTCCTGAAGATCGTAAATGTGGACGCGACTATCATGGCGAGTATAGCCAGCGCAATAAGGATCTCGACAATAGTAAAACCCAGCCTACCTCGCAACATACGTCACAAAATCCTTTGACCTTGTCCTATCCCGGTCTATCCAGCTTACAGTCACTGTAACCTTTAGCATATCATCGCTGGACTCCAGGCCTTCCAGGTCGACTTCATCTATAAATATTTCCCATTTAAAATCATCATCTTCGCCTGAGAGCGGTATCTTTGGAGGAAGAGCGCTTATCGCGTCAAACCCTGACATCTTTACCTCTTCCATCTTATTCTGCGCTATAAACGAGGCCTTTGTGATCATGCCAGCGCGATACGAGGCCCTCAGGCCCACAGGAAATATCTGCAGGACACCCACAAGGCCGATTGCCAGCACGCCCACTGCTATAATCAGCTCCAATAATGAAAAACCTTTTCTATTCATTTTGCTATAACGCGAATTATCGCAAATCTAACGCGAATGCTCGCAAATACCTCGTCTTTTCATAAACGCGTCTTCTTATATCTATCTTGTTTGAACCAAAATTAACAAGATAGCCTAACTTATATCTTGTACCTCTTAAGTAATAGTAGAGCTGTTTCTCGAATACCTTTGGCATTATTAACACTGATTTAATTTCTATTATTACTTTATCATCGATTATAAAATCTGGCTCGTATATTCCTACATTCTCACCTTTAAACCTTATCTTTAATTTTGCTTTACTTTTATATTTTATATTCTTCGAATCAAAGCTAACTTTTAACGCTTCATGATATATTTGTTCTTTATGGGCTGGCCCTAACTCGTTAAATACTTCATATAAACAACCTACGATTTTATATGAAAGATCTTTATAAATCACCTTGTCCATATTATTCGCGATAATTCGCGTGGGATTCGCGTGTATTCGCGTTTTATTTACTCAATAAGCCTGGCAAGCGAGAATAGCGGCATGAACATTGAGACGACGATAAATCCAACAACAAGGCCCATGAAGACTATGAGCAAGGGCTCGAGCAAAGATGTGAGCCCTGTTATCGCGACATCTACTTCCTCCTCGAAATTATCAGCTATCTGTATAAGCATCTTGTCGAGCTGGCCTGTTTCCTCGCCTATATCTATCATCTTTACAACAAGCGGCGGAAACGCCTTGCTCGCTTCCATGGGGCCTGAGACGCCTTCCCCTTCCTTGATGCTATCCCGCACCTGTAAGACTGCGCGGCCAATAAATTCATTGCCCATAGTATCTTTTACTGTCTCCAGCGCGCTTAATATGGGCACGCCGCTGGTAAGGAGCGTACCAAGCGTCCTGGAAAACCTGGCCACGCTGATCTGCTGTATGAGATGGCCCACTACAGGTATGCGCAGTTTGATTTTATCGACGAAAAAACGCCTGTTAGCGCTCTTTATAAGCAATTTATACAGGGCTATAAGCGCTGCCGGGATAAGCGGAAGAAGATACCACGCGCTCCTTATAATGTCGCTGACAGCGATCAATATCTTTGTAGGGATCGGCAGTGCCTCGCCTAATTCCGAAAACATATTTGTAAATGTAGGTATGACAAAGATCATGAGCATGACAAGTATAAGAACTGCCACGATCATCACAAACGCGGGATACATAAGGGCGGACTTTACTTTCTCCCGCAGTTTCTGTGACTTGTCTAAAAACTCTGAAAGGCGTTTTAGTATGCCTTCGAGCATGCCGCCAAGCTCGCCTGCCTTTATCATATTGACATAAAAATTAGGAAATACATTTGGAAAACGCGAAAGCGCTTCTGAGAACTTTGTGCCGCTTTCTACTTCAGCGGCCAGATTATGTATAATATCTTTTAGCCTGCCTGATTCTAACTGGCCATGCAAAGTATTAAGCGCCTTTACAAGAGGAAGGCCTGCCGCGATAAGAGTGGAGAGCTGTCTTGTGAACACCACCAAGGACTTAGTGCTGACTCTTTTTTTAAAGGATAAACCTGCAAGAATTTTGGAGAGATCCATTGGGCCTGCCGAGGCTGGACCTCGGCTTTTTTGTGAAAAAAGCCGAGGTCCAGCCTCGAATCATTTGATAATGAGGTCGTCTACTTCTATGAAAAAACCTTCTTCTATGTTCTTTATATCACAGGCGGAGATCCTTTCTCTGGTCTGAATGACCTCCATGGAGCCAATAAAGGAATCGCCTCTGTAGACATTAAAAGCAGTGCCGATATCAACGCCGTCCTGTTTTCCCAGATCTATGACAACAAAATTATGCTCCCTGTTTACAGTAACGACCCTGCCCCTTAATCTGCCTTCCAGGCTTACCTCTTCAGTAATGCGTTCAAGAGAAGAAGCTCTGCTCCCGTATCCTGGACTATCTAAAACAATGGGCGGCAGATCCACCTCGCTCGGCGCATGATAGGCCTCAGCCCTCCACTCTGTAGCGCGCTCTTTTACCTTTGCTATCTCTCTATCTTTATACTCAAGCTCCCGCTCCAGGCTGGCGATCTTTGATCGCATCTCATCCTTTTCAGCAAGCAGTTTATCAAAACTGCCAGAGGCCGCTTCGAGCTCAGAGATCCTGCTCTTTAAAACACGGCTCTCAACGCTCATATCTTCAAAGTACTTCTTGGTCTCTTCATTTTTATGTTTTTCCTTTAATAGGTCCCTGCTTAAAATCTCAGCGACTTCAGTAGCGTCCTTGAACCTTTTTTCAAGCAATTCCCTGCCCTCTTGAACCCTTGCCAGTTTGATTTCAAAATCCATGTTTTCTGCCCTTAGCCGCTCTATCTCCATATCCTTAGGCAAGGTCGATTCTTTTAATCCCTTCAGCGCCACTTCCAGCGAGGCCTTTTCTCTTAAAAGCCCTGCCACAAATATATCCGACTCTATCTCCCTTACTTTTTTCTCGAGATAGAATTTGCCTTTCTTGACCCTGACAAGTTCTTTATTTAAATCCTCTCTGTCTCCCAGAAGCTTATCGTATTGGAATTTCAAATCCTTGGCCCTGGATTCTACTGTCTCCAGTTCGTCCTGGACTACATCAAGCTTTGATCTCAATTCCTCATTTTCCCTGGTCGAGGAAACGATCTCTCTGTTTAATTTATCCACGCTGGTC
>JAHIRR010000092.1 GCA_018818505.1 Candidatus Omnitrophota bacterium
CACAGCAGACATGACCTTGCCGTATTCCATCCTGGTAGGCCCGATCGCGCCCAGCGCGCCTATTGTCCTGCCGTTTATCTGGTAGTTACAGGTGACTATTGCGCAATCCTGTATATGCCTGCAGGTATTTTCCTTGCCAATATGCACCTTGATGCCGTCGCTCTCCATATCCTCATTGAACAGGTCCACCAGATCTTTTTTATCTTCAAAGAGTCTTAAAAATACTCTTGCCTTTTTTATATCCTCGAACTCCGGATGCGACATAAGGCCGCTCGTGCCCTCAAAATAGAGCCGCTCTTCCATATTGAAAAAATTTGGGTTGGAAAGCATAGTGACTGCCTTTTTTAAAAATGCATAGAAAGAATCCCTTTCCTCGAGCAGCCTGCGCGTAAGATGATTTCTGATATCACCCAGAAACATCCCCTCCAATTCCTGGTTTAAAAATTCCGACATCCTGAAAAGATCTGACTTGGTAAGGCCATCCTCCACGTTCAGGATCGCGTTCTTTACAATGCCGGAACCGGTAATGAGCACTGTCAGCGCACGAGAGGAATCTACAGGGATAAATTCGATCCTTTTGAAAATGCTCTTTTTGAGCCTGGGCGTAAGCACTACGCCTGCCTCATTCGTTATCATGCTGATGGCCCTTGAGGCGTTCTGCATCAATGATTCAAAATCCTCGCTCTTTCTATTGAGCATCCTGACTATTACGGATTCCTCTTCCCTTGTCAGATGCTTTGGCTCTAAGAGAGAATTCACGTAAAATCTATAGCCCTTGTCAGTAGGCACCCTTCCGGCAGAGGTATGCGGATGCGTAATAAGGCCTGCCTCTTCCAGATCAACCATTACATTGCGTATGGTCGCAGGACTCATGGACCAGCGAAATCTCTGTGACACAGCACGCGACCCTACAGGCGCAGCACTGTCAATATAAGACTCCACTATCGCCGCCAAAATCTTCTTCTGTCTTTGTTCAACGTCAATATGTTTCATATATAAATAAACCACAGAGTTCACAGAGAAAATTTAAAGTTTTTCCTCTGTGCACTCTAATTTTTTAAACCCGAATTTCCAAGTCTTTTAGTTTAATAAAAACTTCCTTTTTAAACAAAATACGAGATCACAGAGATTTTTTTTAATTATATTTTTCTCTGTGTTCTCTGTGGTTTGTTTTTAAATTCCATGTGGTAAATTAGCACTCTAACACCTAGAGTGCTACTTGTCAAGCAAAAAAATAGGGGCAGACACTACTTTTTGAAAAAAGCATCTGCCCCTATTGTTCATTTTTTAGAATAGCTTTTTAAGACCCTGTGCGTCCAGATTTATTAAGTTTCAATTTGTTAAGCGAAGTGCCTTGATTGGAGACAATGCTGGGCTTCTCTGATTCTTTTAGAGCAGTAATCAGCGATTCGAATCCATCCTTAAAGCTCGCTGCATTCTCTGCAATATCTTCTCTCAATTCTGCCTCATCGTCTTCCGCCTTTTTTGATAGGATTGCTGATAAATATAATAGCTCTCCTTTCACCGTACTTATTGCAACTGCATAAAAAACGCAAGCCGCCAGTAATGCCTTATCATCATCTGAATCACACTTTTCACTCAAACTATTTATAAGGGCTCCCATAGCTACAACTTTTGACCTTTCTTCTTTGCCAGTGACTTTTCTCTTTCGTATTTCTTCATCTATACCCATAAACACTTTTGACAGCCTAGCATTGAAATCGATCTCTTGAAGTAAATCAACATATTGATTACCAGAAAGAACTGCTGATAGCTCATTAAGACCTGTTATAGCCTTATCTAGCTCTTTATTGAAAGCGCTTATCGTTTCTGGTGTAACAAGATTTTTTTTGTCTTTTAAAGTCGTTGCAATATTATTCCAGGTCTTGTTTATCTCAGTTAAAACTTCTATTGCTTTAGCGTTAGAAACTATCTGGACAACTGGTTTAAGCCCATCCTTTGTGACAGATAAAAGCTGTGGCCTTAGCGTTGTCTTTGAGCTTAATGACAAAGAATAGCCACTATTTGTGAGCAGAAAAGTAAATACAAGCAGGGTAGATATAATTTTAGTTGAGGATTTAAAAATACTCATTTTCTTCTCCTTTTTATTCTGCTGAAATCTTTTATAAACCATTATAATTATAACACAAAAAAACACCTTTTGTCAACTATAATCATAGCATGTAAAAAGGCAGGAATTTAACACGTCCTGTGTTTTTCACTCTCTTTCTATTAACCACGATCGCTTCTTTACTTTTGTAATTATTTAAAAATGAGGCCATTCCCGCAGGAACCCTATCCGTGTCTTTAAATTTAACCTCAAGAGGAATAATCTTTTCTTCATCAATTACAAAATCTACCTCCACTCCATACTTCATTCTCCAGAATTTGATGTTCTCTTTGTTTTCGACTCGTTTTAATAAATTTTTGAACACCACATTCTCTATCAAAAAGCCTGCATCTACCCTGTCTTCCATCTTCCTGAAATCATTAATAATGCGATTTCGTAAGCCTGTATCATAAAAATAAACCTTGGACATTTTAACAATCTCTTTTTTCTTATTAGTAAAATAAGGCTGGATGAATTTACATATATAGGTATTTTCCAAAATAGAAAAATATTTCTCCACGGTCTGCCTTGCTATGCCCGCATCCTTGGAAAACTCCTGAATATTAACCAGATTCCCGATATTTAAAGCCAATAGCTTAACGATCTTATTAAACGCCGTTGTATTTTCCAGGGAAAAAATGGCATTGATGTCCTTTCTTACATAAGAAGAGTAAATATCACTGAGATACTTTTTTTTATCTGAATATTCTTTAAGCAGTACTACTGCTGGATATCCCCCAAAAATGGCATATTCAAAATAATGTCTTATTATCCTGTTGTGCGATATAGTTGAGACAGCTTTGGATGGATTTAAAGAACCATGTCTATTTATAATGTCATACAGATTCTTTTGCTTTTTGAAAGATAGATATTCCCTGAAATTAAGAGAGTATACCTCAAAGGTGACCTTCCTGCCGACAAGGGAATCTCTGAATTTCTTCTTAATGGTCAGGGCCGAAGAGCCTGTAGCAAATACCTTTATTCTGTCCGAATAGTGATCTACGAGAATTTTTAATAGATTGCTTGGATTATCCAAATATTGAATCTCATCTATAAAGACATATTTTATACCGCGTTTTGGATTTTGTTCATTTATGAAATCCATCATCTCATCTACTCCGGCATTCAGCATTTCAAGATTCTCTATTCTTTCTAAATCAAAATAGAAAATATCTTCCTTGGGTATTTTCATCGCCTTAACAAGATGCTGGATAAGCAGATAAAGCAAGCAAGTCTTCCCTACCTGCCTGGAGCCTGTCAATATAACCGCTTCCTTTTTAGCTATCCACTTTATTATCTGCGGCAAAACATCTCTTTTAATTAAGGGCCTGCGAAGGATATCTGATAGAATAGACATATATAATTCCTTTAATTTAGAATAACTAAATTATAACATATCTTTCAATTTAGTCAAGTAGTTTTTCAAGCGTCTTACTTAACCTCACCGGGATTACCGCTTCTATATAAATCGAGGCGGGCTTGTCTTCCCTCTTATGTACCTTGCCGTGCTCGTAGATCAGGCTGACGGCATCCATTCTATCGTTCGGGATATCTATCTTTATCTTTGTAACAAGGCCCGAGAGTAATCGCGAGATCTCGTCTATGAGAAGGTCTATGTCTTGGCCATTCAAGGCAGAGACTGCTACTACATTCTTGAATTCCCTTTTAAGGCGGTTCAGATGATGGCTATTCTCTACCAGATCTACCTTGTTAAGCACATTGATTATGGTCTTTCCTTCTGCTCCTAACTCCTTTAATACGTCATACACTGCCTCATCCAGCTCTTGAACGCGCGGATTTGAACAGTCGAGCACGTGTATAAGTAGATCTGCCTCCTTGACTTCTTCCAGCGTAGCCTTAAATGACTCTATAAGATGATGCGGCAGTTTATACAAAAACCCTACTGTATCGCTAAACAGAATCTTCAGATTATTCGGAAGCACATAACTCCTTGCTATAGGATCAAGTGTGCTAAAAAGTTTGTCAGCAGTTAATTTTCTGGAATTGGTAAGCCGGTTTAAAAGAGTGGTCTTGCCTGCATTAGTATAGCCCACGATTGAAATAGTGGCAAGCATAGCGTCCTTGCGCCTTTTTCGCAGGGCGCCTCGTCTTTTCTCTAAATCCTTTAACTCTTTCTTTAGCTTTGCAATGCGATCCCCGATCCTGCGCCTGTCATACTCAAGTATTTTTTCTCCAGGGCCGCGAGTGCCAATGCCTCCGCCAAGCCTTGAAAGCTCAATGCCTTTGCCGGTAAGCCTTGGCAGCAAGTACTCCAGCTGCGCCAGCTCCACCTGGACCTTACCCTCCATGCTCCTTGCATGCTGAGAAAATATATCAAGGATCAGTTGGGTCCTGTCAATGACCTTTACACCATCAAGCCCTTTTTCTAAATTCCTGAGCTGTGTAGGCGCAAGATCATTATTAAAAATAACTGATTTAGCGCTTTTCTTTTTTGAAAGCAG
>JAHIRR010000093.1 GCA_018818505.1 Candidatus Omnitrophota bacterium
AGGCAGAGGGCGCTTTTACAGGAGAGATCTCGCCTAACATGTTAAAGGATGCTGGGTGCAGGTATGTAATTATAGGTCATTCTGAGCGAAGGCATATATTTGGAGAGACAGATGATGATGTAAATAAGAAGGTCAAGGTCGTGCTGAAGCATGGCATGATCCCTATAATGTGTGTTGGCGAGAAGCTTGAAGAGCGGGACAATGGCATGACATTTGAGGTGCTGGAAAAGCAGCTCTCAAGGGGCTTAAAGGATTTTCAGAAGGATGAGGTAGTGCGTATCATCATTGCTTATGAGCCAGTATGGGCAATTGGCACAGGAAGGACTGCTACGCCGCAGCAGGCACAAGAGGCGCATAAGTTTATCCGGGATTTTATAGAGCGCACTTATACTAAAGAGGCAGCTGTGAAAGTCAGGATACAGTATGGCGGAAGTGTAAAACCTGATAATATTTCAAATCTTATGTCGCAGGAAGATATAGATGGCGCGCTGGTAGGCGGCGCAAGCCTTGATGTGAATTCATTTACAGAGATAGTTAAGAATGCGGTTTTATAAAATCGCGGAACCTACGCGGAACGTAACGCGGAACCACGCGGAAGAAAAGAGGATAATATGTACACTGCTATAATTACGATTCATGTAATCGCGAGTATCTTTTTGATACTGGTAATACTTTTGCAGGCAGGTAGAGGTGGTGGGTTGGCTGATTCATTCGGTGGTTCACAGATGCAGAGCATGTTTGGCACAAAAAGCGCGAATGTACTTTCAAGGCTTACCGCTATATGCGCGGTCACGTTTATAGTAACGTGTCTGACGCTTGCGATTCTCTCAAGCCGCAGGTCTAAATCTGTCATAGACAAGGTTAATATACCTGTGTCAGTACCACAGCAAACAACAACAGTTGATGTTAATGTTTCAGAGCCAGAAGTAGAATCAACTACTATAACTCCAGACCATGCACAAAGCGAAGAAGTCGAATAGTAACCGAGGCCTAGTAACCGAGGCCGAACCTCGAACAGTTACTGTTCGAGGTTCGGCCTCAAACAATTCAGGCCTCAAACAATTCATAGCGGCCGTCTTTAAAAAGGCGGCCTTTTTGTTTTTATTATTAGGCCTTTTAGGATTCAGGCCTGATTATGGAGATGCGATCGTGGCTGGCTCTATTGGCGAGCCGCGCACGCTCGTTCCTATATTGGCATCTGATTCTGCGTCAGGCGCGATCTGCGGACTTGTATTTAATGGCCTTATGAAATACGATAAGGATTTGAATTTAGTCGGCGATCTGGCTGAAAGATGGGAGGTCTCAGAAAACGGGCTTGAGATCACATTTTATTTAAGAAAAGGCGTGAGGTGGCATGATGGAGAGCCTTTTACAGCAAGGGATGTGGAATTTACTTATAAAAGCCTGATCGATCCGAATGTAAGGACAGCGTATAGCGGTGATTTTCAGATGGTTGAGAAATTTGATGTCTTAGATGATTATAGATTAAAGGTCGCGTATAAAGAGCCGTTCTCGCCAGGCCTTTCGAGCTGGGGCATGAATATTATGCCGCGGCATTTGCTTGAGAAAGAGGATCTGAATAAAACAGAATTTTCAAGATCGCCCATTGGCACAGGGCGGTATAAGTTTAGTCTCTGGAAGACAGGTGAGAGGCTTGAGCTCGTCTCAAATCATGATTATTTTGAGGGACGCCCGTGCATTAATAGATATATTTACAGGATCATACCTGACCAGGCAACCATGTTTCTAGAGCTGCGCTCAGAGGGCGTGGATTATATTGGACTTACTCCTTTACAATTCAGTCGTCAGACACAGACAAAATTTTTCAAAGAAGATTTTCAGAAATTTCGCTTTCCGAGTTTTGGCTATACATACATGGGATATAATTTAAAGGACCCAAGGTTTCAGGATCTAAGAGTAAGGCAGGCAATAAATTATGCGATAGATAAAGAAGAGATCATACGCGGTGTGCTTCTGGGCCTGGGCAGGGTTGCGACAGGCCCTTTTTTGCCAGATACCTGGGCGTACAATAAGGATGTTAAGGCTATAGGTTATAATCCTGACAGGGCGAGGCTGCTTTTGAAAGAGGCTGGATGGCAGGATAATGATGGCGATGGGATCTTAGAAAAGCAGGGGGGTAAATTTTCATTTACTGTTGTTACAAATCAGGGCAATGAGCAGCGCAGGATGACAGCTGAGATCATTCAGCGCAGACTTAAAGAAGTGGGTATCGAGCTCAAGATAAAGATAATCGAGTGGAGTTCTTTTGTGAGCGAATTTATTGACAAACGCAGGTTTGAGGCTGTGCTTTTAGGATGGGGGCTTGGTCAGGACCCGGACATGTATGATATCTGGCATTCGTCAAAGACAAAAGAGGGCGAGTTTAATTTTGTTGGATATGCAAACGCAGAGGTGGATAGGCTGCTTTTAGAAGGCCGCCGCACTTTTGATCAAAATGAACGCGCAAGGATCTATCACAGGATCCATGAGATCCTTTACGAAGAGCAGCCGTATCTATTTTTATATGTGCCGGACAGTTTGCCCATTATTCATGGCCGGTTTAAAGGTATTGAGGTAGGCGCAGCAGGCATTGGCCATAATTTCATCAAGTGGTATGTACCAAAAAGTGAACAGAAATATATAAGATAGTGCGTTAAAAGCCGAGGCTGGACCTCGGCTTTTTTTCAAAAAGCCGAGGTCCAGCCTCGGCAGAATATGATTAAATATATTTTGCGCAGGATAATTGGCTTGATTCCGTTATTATTAGGTATAACCATAATTACCTTTGCCGTAATCCATCTTGCGCCTGGGAAGCCTACGGATATGGAGACGCAGTTTAATCCAAAGGTCTCGCTCGAGGCGAGGCAGAGGATGATGAGTCTTTACGGACTGGATAAGCCTATTCATGAGCAATATGTGGATTGGCTGAAGAGGCTTTTGCGATTTGATTTCGGGATTTCTTTTGTTGATTCAAGGCCGGTTATTAAAAAGATAGGAGAGCGCATACCAGTTACACTTGGCATAAATCTTGCGTCAATGATTTTAATCCTGCTAATCGGCATTCCTATAGGCGTGAGCTCTGCGGTAAAAGAGAAAAGTTTCTACGATAGATCAATGACAGTATTTGTGTTCATTGGCTTTGCCATACCTACTTTTTGGCTGAGCTTGATGCTCATGGATCTTGTGGGTGTCAGGTGGGGGCTTTTGCCTGTCTCAGGCATAAAGTCACTGGAGTTTGATAAGTTTAGTTTTATTGAAAAGGTAATTGATATTGCGCGGCATTTGATTTTACCTGTTGTTGTCTCAGCATTTGGCGGGCTTGCCGGGATTTCGCGATATATGCGCAGTAACATGGTGCATGTCTTGAAGCAGGATTATATCAGGACTGCGAGGGCAAAGGGCCTGAAGGAAAAAGATGTGATTTACAAGCATGCCTTAAAGAATGCGCTTTTGCCAGTCGTGACTATTTTAGGATTATCAGTGCCAGGACTTATAGGAGGCAGTGTTATATTTGAGTCTATTTTTAGTATCCCTGGTATGGGCAGACTTTTTTATGAATCAGTGATGGCGCGGGATTATCCTGTGATCATGGGAGTCCTGGTGATTGGCGCAGCGCTGACTTTATTAGGAAATCTCCTGGCAGATGTCTCTTACGCAGCAGTTGATCCAAGGATAAAATATGAATAGGTTAATGATTTTTGGAATAGCGATCGTGGCCTTTTTTGCAATAATAGCAATCCTCGCGCCGTTTATTGCGCCTTATGATCCTGGCAAGATTGATATTGAGAATATACTTACTGGTCCATCGAAAGATCATCTTTTTGGCACTGATAGCCTGGGCAGGGATCTATTCAGCCGCATGATTTACGGCGCTCGCATTTCTTTATTGGTCGGCCTGATAGCAGTAGGCATTTCTGCGCTTATCGGAATTTTGCTTGGTTCAATAGCAGGCTATTACGGCAAATGGGTGGATCTTTTGATCATGAGATTTGTGGATATTATGCTTTGCTTTCCAACATTTTTTCTAATACTGGCTGTAATCGCGCTTTTAGAGCCGAGTATAGTGAACATCATGCTGATAATTGGTATTACGAGCTGGATGGGTGTTGCGCGGCTCATCAGGGCAGAGATATTGAGTCTAAAGGAAAGAGATTTTATATATGCTGAGAGGGCGATCGGCGCAAGTGATTTCAGGATCATTGCAAAGCACCTGATCCCCAATGCAATGGCGCCCGTGCTCGTGAGCATCACCCTTGGCATTGCAGCTGCGATTTTAGTGGAGTCGAGTCTGAGCTTCCTGGGCATAGGCGTGCAGCCACCCACGCCAAGCTGGGGCAATATCTTAAGCGAGGGCAAATCCGTAATGGGCGCAGCGTGGTGGATGATGCTATTCCCAGGCCTTGCGATTTTTATCACAGTGTTGGGCTATAACCTTCTCGGCGAAGGCCTTAGAGAAAAACTCCTAAAGTAGACAAAACAGTCACTGTCTGTTTTGTCTACTTTAGGGAAAAGAGGTTGGTTTTGCGGATAGAGGGTCTGAGGGTTGAATATAATGGGGTAGAGGTTGTGCGGGGACTTGATCTGGAGATCCTGAAGGGCGAGTGTGTGGGCCTCGTGGGTGAGTCAGGGTGCGGCAAGACTACAGTTGGACTTGCTATAACGCGGCTGATACCTATTCAGGAAGGCAGGATTTTATTAGAGGAAAAAGATATTATGACTCTGAATCCCGAAGAATTAAGAAAGATCAGAGGAAAGAAAATATCATATGTATTTCAGGACCCATTTAGTTCGCTTAATCCTGTTTTTACGGTTTACGACCAGTTAAAGGAATGCCTGTCTGACGCAGAAAAGATCCCTGAGATCATGGAAAGCGTTGGACTTGGTAAGATAATCGGCAAAAAGATCTATCCTCACGAATTATCCGGAGGCATGCAGCAGCGCGTGATGATAGCCATGGCTATTGCGTCAAAGCCGGACCTGTTGGTCCTGGACGAACCTACAACAGCCCTGGATGTAACTATTCAAAATCAGATACTAGAGCTTATAATGAGACTGAAAAAGAAAATAGGACTTTCGATTTTATTCATCTCACATGATTTAAATATAGTTTTTAGACTGGCAGATAGGATCGGTGTGATGTATGCAGGTAGAGTTGTGGAAGAAGGGCCGAGGGAAAAAATAGTTTCATCGCCCAGCCACCCGTATACAATGGGTTTGATAGATTCGATCCCGTCTCTTGAGCACAGAAAGAAGAGGTTCAATGTGATCGAGGGCAGGACACCTTTATTTTCTGATCTACCCCAGGGGTGCAAGTTTTATCCTAGATGTAGATTCAAGATCGATAGCTGCACAAGAGAAGAGCCGCAGTTGGAAAGTATTGCTGAGCAGCATTTCTCGCGCTGCATCAGATCAAAGGAAGTTATTTCCCCTCACCCCAACCCTCTCCCCAAAGGGGAGAGGGAGAAAGGGTGAGGGGCATAAATTATGGAGCTGATAAAGGTAAGTAATCTGAGAAAGGTTTTTCCAAAGCACAAGACCGCTGCTGTTGATGGTGTGGATTTTTCTGTGTTTAAAGGAGAGGTCCTGGGCCTGGTGGGTGAATCAGGATGCGGCAAGAGTACGCTTGGCCGATCGATCCTGCGGCTTACAGATGCGCAGGAAGGAAGAGTGCTTTATAAAAATGAGGATTTATTAAAGGTCTCTAAGCCGCGAATGAGAGGGATGCGAAAGGATCTGCAGATGATATTCCAGGATCCGTACACGTCTTTAGATCCCCGCATGAGGATCGGAGAGACTCTGGAAGAGGCCCTTATCATTCATGAGAATCTTTCCGGAAAAAAAAGAATAGCCCGTGTGATAGAGATTTTAGAAATGGTAGGGCTTGGCGAGGCCTATCTGAGACGTTTTCCGTCTGAGCTTTCCGGAGGAGAGCGCCAGAGGGTCGGCATTGGCCGCGCCCTGGCAACTGATCCTGAATTTATCGTATGTGACGAACCTGTATCAAGCCTTGATATCTCTATTCAGGCGCAGATACTTAATCTTTTGATGGATCTTCAGAAGGCAAAAAACCTTACATATCTATTTATAAGCCATGATCTTGGGGTAATAGCCTCAATATGCGACAGGGTCATAGTGATGCAGTCAGGTAAATTCATAGAAAGAAACTCGTGCGAAGAAATATTTAAAAATCCAAAGCAGGAATATACAAAGAGATTATTAGACTCCGCATTTTAAAAGGGCGGTAACCTGTGAGTTAACGGGGGTAGATGAGACATAGCATAAACTTGTCATTGCGAGAAGGAGCGAAGCGACGACGAAGCAATCTTTCTTTTGAGATTGCTTCGCTCCCTTCGGTCGCTCGCAATGACACTTGTACCCCCGATAACTCACCGATTACAAAGGGCGATTGACTTTATTTGCATTTTTAGAGTATTTGTTATATAATATTGCTTCTATATAGGAGGTTGATTTGGACAAGGCCCTTACGTTTATAATGGCCGGTGGAAAGGGCGAGAGACTTTCTCCTCTTACGAATGAGAGGACCAAGCCAGCAGTGCCTTTCGGAGGCGTATACAGGATCATAGATTTTACGCTTTCTAACTGCGTAAATTCTGGATTACGGAAGATCCATGTGCTTACGCAGTATAAATCCTATTCGCTTACAAGGCACATCTCTGGAGGATGGAATGTCTTGAATGGCGAGCTGGGCGAGTACATAGATATCATACCTGCTCAACAGCGCCTTGACGAACAGTGGTATCAAGGCACAGCTGACTCTCTTTATCAAAATATATATGCGATCGAAGATGAAAAGCCGGATTACGTAATAGTCCTCGCAGGTGATCATATTTATAAAATGGACTACAGGGAGATGATAACTTTTCACAAGGAAAAGGGGTCTGATGCTACAATTGGCATTGTAAAACATCCTGGCGACAAGGCATCTTCATTGGGTATTTGCGAAGTAGATAAGAACTGGAGATTAAAAAATATATTAGAAAAGCCAGGAGGCGATAGATTAAAAGAATCCAAAGAGGTTTTTGTATCAATGGGCATATATATATTCAATAGAGTTGCATTGGAAGATGCCCTTTCAGAGGATGCAAAAAACAAAGATTCGTCGCATGATTTTGCCAGAGACGTGATACCCTTGATGCTTAAAAAATACAAGATCTTTACGTTTAATTTTTTAGACAAGGAGAGAAATGAGGTCAGGTATTGGCGTGATGTAGGAGATATAGACGGATATTACGAGGCCAATATGGAGCTGGTAAAGATATTGCCGAGGTTTAATCTGTATGATAAAGACTGGCCGTTCAGGACTTACCAGAGGCAGTTCGGGCCGTCAAAGACTGTATTCGCGCAGGAAGATACAAAGAGGGTCGGCATGGCCCTGAATTCTCTTGTTTCAAACGGCTGTATAATAAGCGGAGGCAAGGTAAATTCCAGCATTCTCTCGCCGGACGTAAGGATAAACAGTTTTTCAGAGGTAGTGGATTCTATACTTATGGAGGGGGTTGATATAGGAAGATACTCTAAGATCAGGCGCGCGATCATTGACAAGTATGTTAAGATCCCGCAGAGGATGGAGATAGGTTTTGATTTAAAGAAGGATAAAAAGAGATTTACGGTTACTGATTCTGGCATAGTCGTTATACCCAAGGGTACGGTGTTGTAGTATGATACGAAAAGCTGTTATAAACGAAGTAAAAGAGATCCAGGAGCTCATAAATTTTTATGCAAAAAAGGACAAGATGCTTCCTCGCTCTGTAAACGAGCTCTATGAGAATCTCAGGGATTTTTTTGTATACGAGAAGGACGGGAAGATAGCGGGATGCGTTGCGCTTCATATCAGCTGGGAAGATCTTGCAGAAATAAAATCCCTTGCTGTTATGGAGTCAAAGCAGAAACAAAAGATAGGAACAGCCCTGGTTGATGCAGGGCTCGAAGACGCCAGGAAATTAAAGGTAAGGCGTGTATTCGCGCTTACCTATGTGCCTGAGTTTTTTAAGAAGCTTGGATTTAAGAAAGTAGAGCATTCAGAATTGCCGCACAAGATCTGGTCAGAGTGCATCAGGTGCGTGAAATTCCCGGATTGTGAGGAAATAGCATTGGTAAAAGATATCTAAAACGCGAATAAACGCGAATCTAACGCTGATATTCGCGAATATTCGCGTTGGATTTGCGAGAATTCGCGTTAAAATAATATGGCTTATACAATAACCGAGAAAATATTATTAAAGCATATTGACAAAAAATCCATCGCGCCAGGGGATTTTATCTACGCGAAGATCGATATGGCGCTAGGGAATGATATTACCGCGCCCATCGCTATAAAGGAATTTGAGTCTACAGGCGCCAGGAAAGTTTTTGACAGGAAAAGAATAGCGCTTGTGCCGGATCACTTTACGCCTGCCAAGGATAAAAAGAGCGCAGACCAGGCAAAGATACTTAAGGAATTTGCCAGAAAGCATAACATAGAGAATTATTTTGAAATAGGCCGCATGGGCGTGGAGCACGCGCTTTTACCAGAGCAAGGACTTGTTGGGCCAGGCCAGCTCATTATAGGTGCTGATTCTCACACCTGTACATATGGCGCGCTTGGCGCATTTTCAACAGGTGTCGGGTCTACAGATCTTGCAGCTGGTTTTATAACAGGACGAGTGTGGCTTAAGGTGCCTGAGAGCATGAAATTTATTTATTACGGCAGGCCCGGGAAGTGGACAGGCGGTAAGGATTTTATTTTACATATGATCGGAGACATTGGCGTAGACGGCGCATTATACAAGGCCATGGAATTTACAGGCGAGGCTATACGCAGACTGCCGATGGACGACAGATTCGCGATGTGCAACATGGCTATTGAGGCAGGCGGTAAGTCAGGGATTATTGAGCCGGACGAAATTACGTCTAAATATTGCAGAGCTGCAGGGACAAGGGACAAGAGACAAGGGACAAGAAGCGATAAAGATGCCAGGTATTGTGAGGTTCGCGAATATGATGTCAGTAAGATCGAGCCGCAG
>JAHIRR010000094.1 GCA_018818505.1 Candidatus Omnitrophota bacterium
CTGCGGCTCGATCTTACTGACATCATATTCGCGAACCTCACAATACCTGGCATCTTTATCGCTTCTTGTCCCTTGTCTCTTGTCCCTTGTCCCTGCAGCTCTGCAATATTTAGACGTAATTTCGTCCGGCTCAATAATCCCCGACTTCCCGCCAGCTTCGATGGCCATATTGCACATTGCAAATCTATCGTCCATTGGTAATCCACGTATAGCCTCGCCTGTAAATTCCATGGCCCTGTACAATGCGCCATCTACGCCAATATCCCCAATAGTATGTAAAATCAAGTCCTTGCCGCCTGTCCATTTTCCAGGCTTGCCATAATAAATAAATTTCATGCTCTCAGGCACCTTTAACCACACTCTGCCTGTTATAAAACCTGCCGCGAGATCTGTAGAGCCAACACCTGTTGAGAATGCACCGAGCGCGCCATATGTACAGGTATGAGAATCAGCGCCTATAATGAGCTGGCCCGGCCCAACAAGTCCCTTCTCAGGTAAAAGTACGTGCTCAACGCCCATCCGGCCGATTTCAAAATAATTCTCTATTTTATGCTTTCTGGCAAATTCCTTAAGGATCTTGGCCTGGTCCGCGCTCTTTTTATCTTTGGCAGGCGTAAAATGATCAGGTACAAGCGCGATCTTTTTTCTATCAAAGACTTTCTTTGCCCCGGCAGACTCGAATTCCTTTATAGCAATAGGCGCAGTAATATCATTCCCAAGCGCCATATCGATCTTTGCGTAGATAAAATCCCCGGGCGCGATGGATTTTTTGTCAGTATGCTTTAATAAAATCTTTTCAGTTATCGTATATGGCATTTTAAATATCCTTCACCAATGCAGTTTCCTGACAATCCGGAAATTTTACGCACTTGATGCACTCTGACCAGATCTTATGCGGCAGTTCTGAATGTTCCACCTTTTTAAACCCAAGCTTCTCAAAAAATTCAGGCACATAGGTAAGCGCGAATACGCGTTTTACTTTTAATTTCCTGGCGTCTTCAAGGCCCGCATCGACCAGGGCTGTCCCTATTTTCTGTTTCTGCTTCGGCTCTGTTACAGCAAGGGATTTTATTTCTGCAAGATCTTCCCAGCTGATATGAAGCGCCACGCATCCTGCGATCTTTCCATTCTTCTCATATACAAAAAAATCCCTGAGATTCTCATAGAGCTCATTTATAGAGCGGGGGAGCATCTTATCTTTCTTTGCGTAAAAATTTATGAGCTCCTGGATCTCTTTTACATCATTTATGGCGGCTTTTCTTATCATCTTACAATACCGTACCCTTAGGTATAACGACTATGCCAGAATCCGTGACCGTAAACCTCTTTTTATCCTTTTCCAGATCAAAACCTATTTCCATCTTCTGCGGGATCTTAACATATTTATCAATGATCGCCCGCTTGACTTTAGCGTATCTGCCTATATCAACACCTTCCATCAGTATTGAATCCACTACCTCTGAAAAACTGTTTATCCTTACGTCTGGAGAGAGGATACTGGAATTTACTTTACCTCCGCTTATTATGCAGCCATTTGAAATAAGCGAATTCAGCGCCATGCCGACCCTCTTTGTATCTTCTTGCGCGAATACAGTCTTTGATGGCCCAAACTGCCTCTGATAAGTCCTGAACGGCCAATCTTTATCATATAAATTAAACCGCGGCAATATCTTTATCAGTTCCATATTGGCCTCATAATAACCATCCACGTCTCCCACATCGCGCCAGTACCTGACTTCGTTTCTCTGTCTATCCAAAAAATTAAACGCAAAGATCTTATATTTTTTAAGCATTAAAGGTATCACATCACTGGCAAAATCATGCGAGGAATCTTTATTTTTTGCGTCTTGTGATAGGGCTTCTTCTAATGCGATCCTATTGAATACATATATACCCATTGACACAAAAACCTCTTTAGATTTCTTAAGACTGTCGTCTCCTGGCTTTTCTAAAATATTTTTTAATCTCCAATCCTTATCTACTTCGCAAATACCCAATGAAGATGCCCTCTCGCCAGGATACTTTACAATGCCGATCGTAACGTCAGACTTTTTCTCCTTGTGAAAAGCTATCATCTCTCTATAATCCATTTTATATATATGATCGCCTGAAAGGATCAAGACGTGATCTGGCTTTTCATCCTCAATCGCGTATATGTTTTGATAAAGAGAGTCCGCTGTACCTTGATACCACTGTTCATCAAGGCGCTGTTGAGCGGGTATGATATCTATGTACTCACCTAGCTCGCCATTTAAGACATTCCATCCTCCAGAGATATGCCTTGTAAGTGAATAGGATTTGTACTGTGTAAGGACATGGATCTTCCGCAATCCAGAGTTTACGCAGTTAGAAAGCGTAAAATCTATGATCCGATACACGCCTCCGAAAGGTACTGCTGGCTTGGTCCTCTCTTCCGTAAGAGGAGAAAGCCTTTCGCCTTTTCCGCCAGCCATTATAA
>JAHIRR010000010.1 GCA_018818505.1 Candidatus Omnitrophota bacterium
CCACCGCTTCGCGCTCAAGTACCACCACAAGTTAAGGGATAAGAAGACAGGAATACAAAAGTTCGATACTCGATACTAGATACTCGATGCTCGCCGTTAGCTCGTTTTACGAGTATCGAGTATCGAGGGTCGAGTATCGAAGAAAGCATGCCAGGAAAGCATGAAAGCGTTGACTTTGTTCGAGAAAAAGGTATATACTGTTGTGAAAAGTATACCTGTGGGCGAGACGCGGACGTATGCGTGGGTGGCACGCAAAGTTGGCAGGCCGCGCGCTGTAAGGGCAGTAGGCACAGCGCTTAGGAAAAATCCGTTTACGCTTATTGTGCCATGCCACAGGGTGGTGCGTTCTGACGGTTCGATAGGCAGGTACGCACTTGGCGCAGATCTAAAAAAGAGACTATTAGAAATAGAATATGCTGGAAGAGATAAAAGAAAAGTTAAAAAAATTAGATAAGAATCTCTCAGAATTAAAGGCTTACCTTGCCATTGATAAGAACGAGGCCAGCTTGAAAGAGCTTGAGGCAAAGATGGCTGAGCAGGGGTTCTGGGATAACCAGGAAAAGGCGCGCCCGGTGATACAGGAACTTAAGAAGGTGCGGGCGATCGTTGATCCCTATTTTGAATGCAGGAAAGAATTTGATGAATTGAGCGAGCTAGTCGTGCTGGTGGATAGCGACGATAAGGGTTCTATCGATGAAATAAAGGGATCGCTTGCCAAGCTGGAAAAGGACACTGATAAACTGGAATTCAAGAGCCTTATGAGCGGACCCAACGACAGCAGTAATGCGATCCTTAGCATACACGCTGGCGCGGGCGGCACAGAATCATGCGACTGGGCAAACATGCTTCTCAGGATGTATTCGATGTGGGCTGAAATGAATAAATATAAGACGCAGATAATTGACATGCTGTCCGGAGAAGAGGCAGGCGTGAAGAGCGCTGTTATGATTATATCAGGGGCCTATGCATTTGGTTATCTTAAATCAGAAAGGGGTGTACACAGGTTAGTGAGGATCTCGCCATTTGACGCAAATAAAAGGCGGCATACATCTTTTGCATCCGTGGATGTCATAGCTGAGCTCGAGGATGATATAGAGATAGATATAAAGGAGTCAGAGCTCAGGATCGATACATATCGTTCGAGCGGCGCAGGCGGCCAGCACGTGAATGTGACTGACTCTGCGGTTAGGATCACGCATCTGCCAACGAATATTGTAGTGCAGTGCCAGAACGAGCGCTCGCAGCACAAGAACAAGGCCATGGCCATGAAGGTCTTGAAGTCCAGGCTCTATGAGGTAAAATTAGAAGAAAAGAAAAAAGAAATGGAAAAGGAGTATTCCAAGAAGCAGAAGATCGAATGGGGCAGTCAGATCCGCTCGTACGTGATGCACCCATATTCAATGGTCAAGGATCACAGGACTAGTCATGAAACATCGAATGTCGATGCGGTTATGAATGGGAAAGTGGATGGGTTTATCGAGGCGTTCCTGAAGTATAAGGCGAAAAAAACGTAACCGTTTGCCCGTTGCCCGTTTAGCCCGTTTGCCCGTTAACGATTAAAACGGGCCAACGGGTCACGGGCTAAACGGGCCAACGGGTCAACGAATATTATGTCTAACTGGATATTAAACAAAATAATCGGGTCGCAGAATCAGCGGGAGATCAAGAAGCTGCAGCCGCTCGTGGATAAGATAAATTTACTGGAGCCAGAGGTGCGGAAGCTGAGCGACGCTGAGCTGCGCCAAAAAACAGACGAGTTTCGAAAGCGCATCTCCGACGGCGCAACACTCGATGAGATCCTATCCGAGGCATTCGCAGTAGTGCGCGAAGTCAGCCAGCGCACCATAGGCATGCGGCATTTTGATGTGCAGCTTATGGGCGGCGTAGTGCTTCACCAGGGAAAGATCGCTGAGATGACGACAGGTGAAGGAAAAACTCTTGTCGCGACCTTACCAGCGTATCTAAACGCGCTGAGCGGCAAAGGCGTCCACATCATAACTGTGAATGATTATCTTGCCCGCCGCGACAGAGAATGGATGGGGCCAGTGTATGAGTTTCTTGGCCTTACAATGGGAGTTGTCCAACATGACATGGACCCAGGACTCAGGCAGATGGCTTATGGAAGTGACATCACCTATGGCACAAATAATGAATTTGGTTTTGACTATCTCAGGGACAATATGGTTGCGCGCGCTGAAAATATGGTGCAGCGCAAATTAAATTACGCGATCGTTGATGAGGTGGACAGCATTTTAATAGATGAAGCGCGTACCCCGCTTATCATCTCAGGCCCGTCGGAAGAATCCACAGATAAATATTATACATGCAATAAAATAGTGCCGCGCCTGAAAGGCCGCATAATCCTGGAAAAAGACGAGATCGACGCAAAGTTCAAAGGCATAGACCTTTCAATAGGCTACGACTATATCGTGGATGAAAAGGCGCACACCGCGCATCTCACAGAGGATGGCGAGGCAAAAGTATCTGAGATGCTCGGCATAACTAACATGCACGATATGTCTACAATGGAATATCGTCATCACATAATCCAGGCCTTAAAGGCGCATAATCTTTTTGAGCGCGACGTAGACTATGTAGTGAAAGAAGGAGAGGTAATCATCGTCGACGAGTTTACGGGCCGCCTTATGCCTGGCAGGCGCTGGTCAGATGGCCTGCACCAGGCAGTAGAGTCAAAAGAAGGACTTAAGATAGAAAGGGAAAACCAGACACTCGCCACCATTACATTTCAAAATTATTTCAGGATGTATAAAAAGCTCGCTGGTATGACTGGCACCGCGATGACAGAGGCGAATGAATTCAGCCACATCTATAAATTGGACACAATAGCGGTGCCCACGAATCAGACATTGATAAGGACAAATTATCCAGATGTCATCTATAAGACCGAGAAAGAAAAATTCAACGCTGTGTGCAATGAGATCGAGGAACTTTACAAAAAAGGCCGCCCGGTTCTCGTCGGTACTATTTCAATAGAAAAATCAGAGCGCCTGGGCTCGATGCTTAAACGCCGCGATATCCCGCATAATGTCCTGAACGCGAAATATCACGAGATGGAAGCAGTCATTATCGCGCAGGCAGGCAGACTCAATGCGATCACGATCGCCACGAACATGGCTGGCCGCGGCACAGATATTTTACTCGGCGGCAATCCTGAATACATGGTGAATGACTGGCTAAAGGCAAAAGGCCTTGGCCCAAAGAATGTGACTGAGGATGAAGTTAAAGGCATGCTCAGTGAGGCAAAAGAAAAGGTAAAGAAAGAACATGAAGAGGTCGTCTCCCTTGGAGGACTTCACATAATCGGCACAGAGCGCCACGAGTCTCGTCGCGTAGACAATCAGCTGCGCGGACGTTCAGGCAGGCAGGGCGACCCTGGCTCATCTAAATTTTACATATCCTTAGAGGATGATCTGATGCGGCTATTTGGTTCTGGCAGGATCTCTGCTATCTATGACAAGCTCGGCATAGAGGAAGGCCAGGACATACAGCACCCTCTTGTGTCGCGTGCCATCGAAGTCGCGCAAAAAAGAGTAGAGCAGCATAACTTTGACATACGAAAACACGTGCTCGAATATGACAATGTGATGAATAAACAGAGGGAGGTCATATACGAGGAGCGGCGTAAGATCTTGACAGGTGAAAATATAAAAGAGCATCTCCATGAGATCATAGAAGAAGTCATTGATGGCGCAATGGGCCTTTATTTCAATGCTGAGACTCATAAGAGTGATTGGCAGTACGCGGAGTTTTGCGAATGGTTCCGGTCAAAGTTTAATATCAGGCTTCAGAATATAGAGGACATGGTCGAAGGCAAAGACAGCGACGCAATTCTCAATGAACTGAGCGCACTGGTAAAAGCTACGTACGAAGAAAAAGAAAAAAAGATGGCACCAGGCCTCTTAAGGCACATTGAAAAGATGCTCATGCTCCAGGTCATTGATACAAAGTGGAAAGATCATCTTCATGCAATGGATAATCTGAGAGAAGGGATCGGCCTGCGTGCATATGGGCAGCGGGATCCATTAGTGGAATACCAGCACGAAGGATATGATATGTTCATGAGTATGATAGATTCGATAAAGGACGAGACCTTGGAATTTTTATTCAAGGTCCAAGCTGTGCAAGAGGACACTGCTTCACGAGGCGTGTTCCAGTCGCTTCCACAGCAGTTCGTGCATGATGAGATCGCTCCTATGTCAAGGCCATTGCCTTCACAACCGCCGCGAGATCTACCAGAGCCGCCTGCTCAGCATAAACGAGAAGAGCCCAAGGTTGGCAGAAACGACCCATGCCCGTGCGGTAGCGGCAGGAAGTATAAAAAATGCTGTGGGCAATAATCTCCGCAATACTACTAATCCTTGCCTTCCCAAACTTTAATCAAAGCTATTTCGTCTTCATAGGTTTTGTCCCACTCCTTTTTGCAATACAGAAAAAATCAGCAAAAAACGCATTTTGGAATTCGTACCTCTGCGGGTTTTTATTTTACCTCGGCGTCTTATACTGGCTTTATCATGTGACAGGCTTCGGGCTTATTGTGCTCTGCATGTATCTCGCGCTATATTTCGGGGTCTTTGGATTTTTATTTAATCGCCTCACCTATTACACTTCAGGCTTCAACCTTTTATTTATACCACTAATATGGATTTTTCTTGAATATGCGCAGTCGCATCTTTTTTCAGGTTTTGGCTGGGCCTTGCTGGGCTATTCGCAATACATGAAGCTGCGCCTTATCCAGATAGCAGATTTTTCAGGAGTGTATGGCGTATCGTTTCTTGTGATGATGGTGAATGTGGCGGTCTATAAGTTTTTCAAGAGATCAGCCAGGCATTTGGTGGTAGCTGCTTTAGTTTTAGGCATGGTATTTTGGTATGGGAAAATGAGGGAGAATAAGGGGGAATGGGGGGATAGTCTTAAAGTATCAGTTATTCAGGGTAATATTCCGCAGGAGATGAAATGGGATCCTTTTGCTAGTGATGAGATAATGGATGGATATTTTAATCTGACCAGGCTCGCAGCATTTGACGAACCTGATTTAATAATCTGGCCGGAGACGTCTTTCCCTGGATTTTTTATAAGTGACGAGGAAAAGACCAGACAAGTTTTTGATCTGGCAAGAAAGATACAGATCCCGCTTTTAATAGGAGCAAACACTGTAGATGGTTTGGATATTTTAAATAGCGCGGTACTTATTTCAAAAAAAGGCGAGATCGTCGACAAATACGACAAGCTTCACCTAGTGCCTTTTGGCGAATTTGTGCCATTTGGAGATAAAATCCCTTTTCTACATAGACTGGTGCTTGGCGAACTAGGTCATTTTACAGCAGGGGATGAATATAAAATATTTAAGATCGAGCGCCCAGCCTTGCAGAAAATCTTTGATTTTAGCACAGGCCAGCAGCAAGCCGCAAACATCGAGC
>JAHIRR010000095.1 GCA_018818505.1 Candidatus Omnitrophota bacterium
ATTTTCGGAAAAAGGAGAAATTTATCTCGGAACAAGAGCAGGTCTTTTCGTAAGCAATGATAACGGCATAACATGGCAGAAAGACCCTGGCGAAGCTGGGAATCTTAGCATAAGATGGATCATCTTTACGGAAGCTATTGTTTTAGTAGCCGCAGAGACGGGCGTTTATAATAAAACAGGCTCAGGCTGGAACAGAATCCTTGTAACTCAGACCGAAGAAGCTGAATATGATAGTGATTCAACTGATGCGGCAGAGAGCGCGATTAAGCCAGTCAACAGTATATTCACGAAAGACAAAGATATTTTTCTTGCAACTGATGATGGAATATTTATAAGTGACGATAAAGGAGATAGCTGGAATAGGTTTGCATCAAACGGACTTTTGTCACAGAAAATAAATCGAGTTTTATTCAAGGATAATCTCTACGCGGTAACGGATAGAGGCATTTTCGTATTTCTGGATAAAAGTAAGATGTGGAGATCCTTATACAAAGGCATCTCAGGCGATAGAGCTAATTCGATATCAGTAGATAATAAAGGTAGTATTTGGGTTGCGACGAATAAAGGATTATACACAGACCGTAGGCCAGGTTTAAACCTGGCCTACGCTGATGGGCAGGAAAAAGGCATTGACGAAGAAGATAATCTCCTTAACCAATTCAGTCATGAACCTACGATTAGAGAGGTGCAGGAGGACGCTATTAAATACGCCGAGGTTCATCCTGATAAAATTAAGCAGTGGCGCTCTGCTGCAAGTAAAAAGGCATTGTTGCCGGATGTATCTGTAGGCGTGGATAGATATGTGACTGACTACTGGCACTGGGATGCAGGACAGAATCCAGATGTATTGCAAAAAGGCGATGATGTGTTGTCGTGGGATGTTACAGCGTCGTGGGACTTAGGCGACTTAATCTGGAGCACTGACCAGACGAGCATTGATACGCGCAGCCGCCTCATGGTACAGCTCAGGGATGACATACTCGACGAGATCACGAGGACATATTTTGAGCGCCGCAGATTACAGATAGAGCTGCAGCTTTCACCGCCAAGCGATCTAAAGAATAAAATGGAAAGCGCGCTTCGCATAGAAGAGCTCACCGCGGATCTGGATGCCATGACTGGAGGATATTTTTCTAAGGTTTTAAAAGAAACCACAGAGGACACAGAGTAATTAATAATTTTCTCTGAGCTTTCTAAACCTTAGATAAGAAAGCAATACCTTTGGTTGAGTAGAATGCTTTAAGGTTTAAAAGGAGAGACAGCAAGATTAATTCTTTGAGTACATAGAGGATATTATAAAGACCTCTGTGTGCTCTGTGGTATCTTTTTCCTGTGGTTTAATTTTCCGCTTGACGTAACAAAGCTCATATGATACACTTGTGAAAAATGGAGATATTAATGCGAAGGCATTTTTCGCGAGCCCTTATAATATTATTTTATTTAACCGTCATATCTTTATTAAATACCAGTTATATATATGCTGTAACTCTTCAAGGTGAAGCTGCGTCTTATCGTGAAAAGGGGTATGAAGCGCAGGAAAGAGGCGATATAGACAGTGCCATTTCCTGGTATCAAAAGTCAATTGCCCTGGATGAAGATTACGCTGCCCCGCACAATGACCTGGGGATTTTGTTTGAGGCCAAGGGTTGGCTTGATAGGGCTGAGTCAGAATATAAAAAGGCCCTGACAATAAATCCTGACTATGAAAAGTCCCACACGAATCTAGCTCTCTTGTATGAGAGAAAAGGAGAGCTCGAGAAGGCCGCATATTACTGGATGAAGAGATATAAGCTTGGCAGGTCCAATGATGCGTGGACAAGTGAAGCAAGGCAAAGGCTTGAGAAATTAGGATTACTTGATGCAAAAAAGATACAAGAGATCGAGAGATCTTTTGAGCAGCAAGCGCCTGAAGAAAAACCAGAACAGCAGAAGAAAAAAGACTCAGGCGAGTGGACAAGAATAGAACGTAAATCCGAAGAGAAGGTGGTAAAAAGCACTCCAAAGCCGGAACCAAGACTAAAGCCGAGTAAAAAGACAGTAAAGAAAATTACAAATCCACCCGCGGAAGAAAAAACCAAGCCAGAGAAAAAAATAGTAAAAAAGCGAGTGAAGCGACCTTTCGACAAGCTCAAGGTCGCCCCGAGTGAAATCGAGGGAAAAAAGGTTAGAAAGAAGGAAAAGAAGGCAAAAAAGAAAAAGGCCCCTAGCGATGAATGGACAAGGCTCGGAGGTACTCCAGGGGAAGGGATGAAAAGATCTGATATTGATGCGGAATTGCAGGAGTCATTGAGGCTGGCAGAAGAAAGGCTTCGGGAGGAAAAGCGAAAGGCGCCCGTTGCTAGCGCGAGTAAAAAGATCACTGATCTCTCAAACGCAAACGACGTTAAAAAGGCCAGGCCAGCTTCTAGTGCCAGCGGCTCTTACACAAAGGCCAAG
>JAHIRR010000096.1 GCA_018818505.1 Candidatus Omnitrophota bacterium
ATAAACGCAAATCAAACGCGAATCCTTCGACAAGCTCAGGATTTTTAAGTCCCGAGCAAAGTCGAAGGACGAATATTCGCGAATATCAGCGTTAGATTCGCGAGAATTTGCGTCAAATAGAAACAATGATACACCCGACAGCAATTATAGATAAAAAGGCGAAATTGGCCGACGATGTAAAAGTCGGCCCTTATGCTATTGTAGGGCCTTCAGTGGAAATAGGCAGCCGTACCGCTATAGGAGGCCACGCGATAGTTAAGGGTAATACTACTATTGGCAAGGGATGCTCTATTTTTACAGGCGCAGTAATAGGGAGCCCCCCTCAGGATCTTAAATATAAAGGCGCAAAGAGCTTTTTGAAAATAGGTAATAATAACATCATCAGAGAATATGTAACCATGAATCCGAGCACAGATGAGGGTGGAGTCACATCTATAGGAGATGGGAATCTCTTCATGGCCTATTCTCATGTGGCGCATGATTGCAAGATCGGCAGTGACTGTGTTATTGCAAATTCAGGAACGCTCGCAGGACACGTGACGCTGGAAGACAAGGTAGTGATAGGCGGGCTTACTGCCATACATCAGTTTGTACGCATAGGTAAGATGGCTATTATAGGCGGATGTTCAAAGGTAGTGCAGGATGTCCCGCCTTTTTCTACTTGTGACGGGCATCCGGCAAGGGTGTATGTCTTGAACCTGGTGGGCCTGAGGCGTTCAGATGTGTCAAAAGATGCTCAAGCCTCACTTAAAAAGGCCTTTAAGATCTTATTCCATTCCGGGCTTACATTTAAAACTGGCGCAGAGAGAGTAAAGCAGGAAATGCCAGGCTGTGAAGAAGTGCAGTATCTGTTGGATTTTATAAAAGGATCAAAGAGGGGCATGTGTAGAGGTGAAGAGAATAGGTCTGATAGCAGGTAATGGTGAGTTTCCAATACTTTTTGCGCAAGAGGCAAAGAAAAAAGGCGTGGAAGTAATTGCGATAGGCATAAAAGAAGAGACGGAAAAGAGGTTAGAGAATTACGCCAGCAAGATATACTGGTTAGGCGCAGGCGAATTAGAGAAATTATTTCAGGTCTTGCTGAAAGAAAAATTAAAAGAAGTTGTGATGGCAGGCCAGGTAAGGCATAAGAGGCTTTTTGAAAATATTAAACTGGACGCTGGCATGCAGAAACTTCTGGCAGAGGTGAAAGATAAAAGAACAGATTCGCTTATAGGTTCGATCGCAAAGAAATTAGAGCAGGCTGGGGTAAAGGTCTTGGACTCCACGACTTTTTTATCAGATTATCTTCCAAAAAAAGGTGTTCTAACAAAGAACAATCTCGATAAAAGGATTTTAGATGACATTGAATTCGGGAGGGGCATCGCCAAGTCTGTTGCTGGCCTGGATATCGGCCAGACAGTGGTAGTGAAAGATAAGACGGTCCTGGCAGTCGAGTCTATTGAGGGTACAGACGAGACAATAAAAAGGGCTGCGAAATACGGAAAAGATGGGATAGTAGTTATAAAGGTATCAAAGCCTGATCAGGACATGAGATTTGACGTACCTATAATAGGGCCTGATACGATACGTTTATTAGGCCAATTAAAAGCATCTTGTATTGCCATTGAAGCAAATAAGACACTGATCATAGACAAGGAAGAAACGATTAAACTTGCAGATGAAGCAGGAGTAGGAGTTGTAGCATCATGAGCGCTAAAAAATCTACAAAGAAATCAGATACAATAAGCGCGCTTTCAAAGATGAGTAAGGCCATATCCAGCGACCTGTATCTGGAAGACATCTTAAAGCTTATCGTGACTGTAACGGCTGAGGTCATGAATTCCAGGATCTGTTCGCTCATGCTTCTGGATGAGAAGGAACAAAACCTTGTCATCAGGGCCACGCAGAGTATCAGCGAGGAATATATAAAGAAAGAGCCCTTGAAAAAAGGACAGGGCATTGCATGGAAGGCGGTGCAGGAAAATAAACCAGTCACTGTACCTGATGTATTAAAGGAATCAGGCTATAAATATAAAGACATAGCAGAGAAAGAGGGCCTTGTGTCTTTATTGTGCGTGCCAATGGCAGTTAAAAAAAGAGCCATAGGTGTCTTAAACTGTTACACCTCAAAGCCGCACAAGTTTTCAAAGACAGAGATAAATGTGCTCACAAGCGTTGCGAATCAGGCAGCCATTGCCATAGAGAACACAGAATTGATGGTAAAAACAAAGGTCATCCAGGAGGAATTGGAGACGCGTAAAGCAGTGGAGCGCGCAAAGGGTATCCTGATGAAGGGCGAGGGCTTGACAGAGGAAGACGCATTCAGAAAGATCCAGAAATACAGCATGGATAGACGTAAGCCCATGAAAGAGGTGGCCGAGGCCATCATCATGATGCAGGACTTGCGAAAATAACGTGGGACGGTTACGGTAACGATGCCCGTAACGGTTACGTCAGCGGTTACGGTTACGTGGTATAGCGACGTAACCGCCAACGTAACCCTAACCGTTACGAGCATCGACACCGTAGCCGAACGTAACCGAATTACGAAAGACGCATATGGCTAAAAGTTTATCTTACGAAGGATTGCAGAAGGGTGTTCGCAAGCTAAAGACACCTAAAATAGAGGTGTGGCGGAATCAGTATGCGGATAAGGATTATATTGTAGCGCTTGAGAATCCGGAATTTACATGCGTTTGCCCTAAAACAGGCCTGCCTGATTTTGCGAATATCACGATTCAGTATAGGCCGGATAAATGGTGCGTGGAGCTCAAGTCATTTAAGCTATACATGCTTTCTTATAGAGGTATCGGCATATTCCATGAGCATGTAGTAAACAAGGTCCTGGATGATCTTGTCGCATCATGCAAGCCCAGGTGGCTGTATATTAAAGGCGAATTTAATGTGCGCGGAGGAATCAAAACCACAGTTACAGCAGAATATAAAAGGAGTTAGTCATGCCGATAAAAACCAAAAAAGACGTCTTAGCCGCAGTCAAAAAACACAATATCAAATTTATTAAACTTTGGTTTACTGATGTCCTGGGTTTTCAGAAAGGCATCTCTATAACTAAGAGGGAGCTCGCAAAGGCCATGGAAGATGGCATGGGGTTTGACGGCTCGTCCATTGAAGGATTTGCCCGCATAGAAGAAAGCGATATGGTAGCAATGCCAGACGCTTCTACATTTCAGCTGATCCCATGGCGCTCAGACAAAGATGGCCTTTCCGCAAGGATGTTTTGTGATGTTGTAAAGCCCAACGGTAAGCCTTTTGAGGGAGACCCGCGGTATATCCTGAAGAAAAATCTAAAAAAGATCAAAGACATAGGCTTTACCTATTATATAGGGCCAGAATTAGAATATTTTTATTTTGAAAATCCAAAAAACACGATCATCCTTGATAGGGGCGGATATTTTGACCTGACCCCCCTTGATGTTGCGCAGGATTTGAGGCGCGAGACAGTAGTCATGTTAGAAAAGATGGGCGTAAAGGTAGAATACAGTCATCACGAAGTTGCCACGTCGCAGCACGAGATAGACCTGAGGTATTGTGACGCGCTTAGCATGGCAGACAATGTCATGACATATCGTATGGTAGTAAAAGAGGTCGCTCGCCAGCACGGTAAATACGCGACATTTATGCCAAAACCTATTTATGGCATAAACGGAAGCGGCATGCACGTGCACCAGTCTCTTTTTAAAGGTTCAAGAAATGCGTTTTTCAGCAAGACCGATAAATCGCATCTCTCAGATACAGCGAAACATTTCATAGCAGGTATCTTAAAACATGTCCCTGAGATAACAGCAGTGACGAATCAATGGGTAAACTCTTATAAAAGGCTTATCCCGGGCTATGAGGCGCCTGTGTACATATGCTGGGCGCAGATGAACCGCTCCGCTCTCGTAAGAGTGCCGATGTATAAACCCGGAAAAGAGCATGCGACCAGGGTAGAGTTTCGCTCTCCTGACCCGGCAGCAAATCCATATCTTGCCTTTTCTGTTATGCTGGCAGCTGGTTTAGAAGGCATGAAAAAGAAATACAAGCTTCCTAAGGCAGCGGAAGATAATATTTATCGGATGACAGAAGAAGAAAGAGAAAAATCCGGGATACAGTCTTTGCCAGAGGATCTTTACGAGGCAATTAAGCTTACAGAAAAAAGTAAGCTTGTAAAAGAGGCGCTGGGAGACAAGTTGTTCGAATACTTTATCCGCAATAAATACATGGAGTGGAACGAATACAAGGCCCAGGTGTCACAATACGAGATCGACAAGTACCTCCCTATCCTTTAGAATAACATGGACAACTTCGTAAGTTACCCATTTGGGTAACTTACGAAGTTGTCCAGGTCTAAGCACGCTATGCAAAAGATAACTACTATAATTCTTACAATAGTCTTTTACTGCACTCTGGTCCATGCTGTACCTTTTACTAAAGGCGAGAAATTTATCTATGACGTGAAGTATAAGGGCCTAAAGGTAGGCAGATCCATCCTTACTTTTCACGG
>JAHIRR010000097.1 GCA_018818505.1 Candidatus Omnitrophota bacterium
AGAAATTATGACGGTGCGCTGGATATGTGGGTCATATATGGAGAAAAAGGCAAAAAGGTAACAGAGATCGACCTAAACTTTGATGGAAATGTTGATATGAGATCCTGGTACGAATACGGCCAGCGCGCCAAATTTGAAATAGACAGCGACTATGACGGGAAAATAGATCAGCGAAGCGAATACCGTGACGGCAGGGTTATAAAATTGGAAAGGGATGAGGATTCAGACGGAGAACTCGATACTCTATTTGATATAAGTGACCGTCAATCCAATATGATAAAAAAGATCGAAGTAAACGAAGGAGAATTACCTCAGTAAAAATAGTCCCAGAACCACAAAGATCACTCCGCCCACCTTTGCAATAGTAATAGCCTCTCCCAGAAATACAATCCCCAAGAAAAATGCGACCAGAGGATATATGCCTGCTACAGGAACGACCTTTGATGCCTCTCCGGTCTTAAGCGCGTTATAGAAAAGTATCTGACCAAGTATACTAGCCATAAATCCACCCAGCACAAGTAGAAATATTGTACGCGGGTCTGCCTTTAAGGCTGCCTTAAAGGTCTGGCCGTTGAATACAGCCAGAAAACTCACGCCTATAACCACCCCTAACGAACGTATCATGACCCCTGCGAGCGGCGCTATTCTCGCCACGCCCATCTTTTCCAGAATCGGCACAATGCCCCACACCACTGCTGTAGCCAATGCAAAATAAAATGCCTTCATACGTACCTCCATCGTGTAATATGTTTAGAGATGAAATAACCAATAACCAAGATACAAGATACAAACAAATTCTCCGCCTTCGGCGAGACCTCGCTGCAAAGCAGCGGGCAATCACCAATAATCAATAACCAAACATCCTGGTAGCACGGGTTTGATTATTTGAATTTGGTTATTGGTCATTGTTTGGTTATTGTTTCTTGTATCTTGGTTATTTCATAGTTTTCTTTCCTATTATACCACATATATGTATAATATAGGCATGTTTAAAGCAGGTAAGGTTGCGATAATTGGCAGGCCTAATGTGGGAAAGTCTACGCTTCTTAATGCGCTTGTAAAGGAGAAGCTCTGTATTGTGTCGAAAAGACCAGAGACCACGCGGGATAACATACAGGGCATAATCTCTGGCAAAGACTTTCAGGTAGTCTTTATAGACACGCCAGGCATGCACAGGCCAAACACGCTTCTTGGAAAAACAATGGTGCGCAAGGCTGCATCAACGCTGCTCGAAATAGATCTGGTGCTCATGCTCATCGACGCATATAACGGCATCACTCGAGAAGATAAAACCATCTTTCAGCAGCTACCTTTTGAAAAAGCAACCTTCCTCATCATAAACAAGATGGACAAGATCGATAAAAGACTTGTGCTTCCGGTTATCGAACAGGCCACAAAATTCTCCTTTAAAGAAATAATCCCTATATCCGCATCCAAAAAAGACGGCATTGAAATCATATTCAAAAAGATCCTGGAATACCTGCCAGAAGGCTATCCCCTGTTCCCGGAAGACCAGCTAAGCGACAAAAGCGAACACTTCCTTATCCAGGAAATCATAAGGGAAAAGGTGCTGGAGCTGACACGCCAGGAAGTACCGCACGCCATAGCAGTAACTGTTGAAGAGGTGAAAGAAAAAAAAGATAAAGACCTCTATTACATCAGGGCCCATATCTACGTGGAGAGAAAAAACCAAAAGGCCATAATCATAGGTAAAAACGGCCGCATGCTAAAAAAAATAGGCGAAAACTCCAGAAAGGAAATCGAAACCCTCCTGCAGAAAAAAGTCTTCCTCGACCTCTGGGTCAAGGTCTACGAAAACTGGCGCAAAGACCCATTTGCGTTGAAGAGCCTTGGATACTAGCTATCAAGTAAAAGTTTTATTTCTTCTTCGCCTTCCAATCCTTTGATAATCTTCTTCCTCCACTTCTCTGAAATAGAATCTAATGTCTTTTTAATTATACGACCTTCGCCTTTATTAGACAGAGCTTTTAGAATCTCAATAGCTGTACTTTTATCCTTCAGGGCCTTATATTCTCTTGCTCTTCTTTGAAATATGATTAATTTATGCAATGCAAAATTTGCAGGATGAGGTACGTTGATATAAAAATCTTCTACTTTTACGCGAATGACATTATCTATTAAAAAACTAAGAAACCTTAAGGATACAGCATTCATGCCCAATTGTGGCAATTTGTAAGGTTCGTCGCTACCCCTGCCTTTCTCTGGAACTAAAAATTCCAATATAAGATCAGGATGATCAAGTTTTATGTAACCCTTGCTTCCTTTAAAATCTGTCACAAAACCAAGATCTTTCAGTAATTCTGGGACATCTATAGTCTTTTTGATCTTTATGGAAAGAGGGACTAAAAAATCTATGTCACGGGTTCTAAGAGTAGCTATATCTATATAAGGAGTCTTTTTAAAATAGTCCTTATAAAAATATAGCAACCAGCTTCCTATTAAAATCATCCCATCCAAAATACCTGCCTTATTAAACCGCCTGAGGACTTCAAGGCATAATTTATATTGATTCTTTTCCACGTATAGCTCCTCTTAAAAATCTAATCTGTTTTTTTACCCGAGATAGTAATTTCCTATATTTAGCCCTCAACACCTTTGCCTCATTATGTTTATTTATCTCCTCCTTCGAGAGCTTGCCTTTATAGACATACTTAACCTTCTTGCCGACTCTCTTTACCAAATAATAATACTTATGCCCTCGTATCTCCTTCTGAGCTAAGCACCCTTTGAGAAGCTCTTTCAAAGCCTTCTCATACTCTCTCTTCATACGCAGAGAATTCTCAAGCTCTTCTTTTAGCACTCCCTTTATAACGCCCATATCTCACACTCCTTGTTACCCAACATACTATTAAATAGTATACCTTGTTAGGTAACAATTGTCAATAGAAAAAGTTACCTAACAAATACTATTACTGCTATATTTGTTAGGTAACGGGATAAAGAAATAGATATTTTACAACTTGCCATATTTACACTACATAACATGTTATCCATTATTTTGTAGTGTAAATTTCAGTTTGTCAATTTTCAGGAAATTCAAAAATAGGAAGGGATTTTAACTCGCAGGGTGTCCCCAAATAAGACGTCCCCATTTACATACCATTTACATAGGCTTATATTGCAAAATTGATATCCCTGTTTATGCTCTCTGGTATTTGATGCGGCTTCAGAATATATTTTACTCTAATTCCCTTAATGAAATCTGATATAGTTATCCCTAATCTCTCCGATTCTTCCTTAATCCGAGTATTTGCTTGCAATTTATCTCCCTTAAAAGAATCTATAATTTGTTTATATTCATCACTACGAATCGCTTCTATATGTTCTGCTGCTGTCATTAAACAAATATTCCCTTTTCTTTTTGTTCCTAATAATTGTTGCTTGCGAGTATGTCTTTCTTTAAACCCTTGAAACAAAGGCAATCCCCCTTCTTGTTTTAGGAAAACTGATAATCCTGTCTCTGCGCCTACCCCAGTAACAGTCTCGCTATACTCCCTACATACCATAAAAGCAAAATAAGTATCTTTCTTTATACCGCTCAACATTTCACAAGACCTGGCACCCTTTACAACAACTGCCTCGCTTCCTAAAATGTATTCTATTGCCTCATCTGATAATTCAGGCCCAACAGCTGCACCCCAACAGGGGCCTTTATGTGAAAAGCTATATCTTCCTTCCTCTACCATTATCCTCATAAGCGGTGCCAATGCTGGATTACTAAGATATTTTAGTATATCAATTGAAGATGAATCGTTTCCGAAACGTTGTCCATGCTCTCCACTTCTAGTAATGCTGACGATTTTTAATCTAGGATTCGTCTGAAGTAGTTTTTGAAAAAATAATAAATCAAAAATGGTCTCTGCGCAATCATCGTGGAACCATACCAATTGAATTTCTTTGTCAGAATTGATTATCTGTTGTTCAAATTCACTCCATGAATCTATTGCAAGTCCTCTCTTCGCTCTTTCTGATAACTTATCAAACATTCTCTCTAATCTTTCTATTTCTGTTTCTTCTCCATAATAATATGGTATGATATTATCTGCTGTTTTATCAATAACAGATGAAGCCTGAGATTTCATGTCGATTCCTAAGCCTCCTGCTGCAATTGAATAAGAATACAGCTCCTTTAAAGAAAGATCTGATATTCGTGGCAGAATTTTAAAAGATATGGCTTCGATTTTTGCATTATACTCATCATCGGAATGCGGATAGGCATAAGGGTGGCGCCAAATAATTCTAGAGATAACTCTCAAAAAAACATCCTGATAAATTTGATTAGGGATTTTATCCATAAATCTAATTCCGTCAGGAAAAGTAAGAAACAGCATAATAAAAACTATATCTTCTAATGGCAACCCTATCTCTTGCTCTGTATAGGTCTTTATATTATCAAAGTTAAACATACGACCAGTCTTTCCTTCCATTTTTACTATGCGTTGCAGCTCACTTTTTACCTCCTTGTGAATCCATTTCCTAATATTCAATCTATCATTTCCAAACAAAAAAGACTGAGTATCAAATCGTTCGCCAACCATAAAAGTGCCTGAAACAAAATCATCATCAAAAAGCCAAGAAATCTTATCCTTATCAGCTGCCTTAACCAAGGGTGTCATAAAACTGTTTAACCAAATATTTTTAACTTCTGTATTAAATCCTAATATCTTCTGAATACGCAAATCTATTTCAGCCCAATCTATTAATCTAGCATCTTGTCCTTGCAAAGATTCAAGAAAAGATGCTAGTAGTTCTGGCTTTTTAATAAAAATATCGTATCCTTCTTTCATAAGTAATTGTATAGTGCGATTATGTTTCGTATTAAAAGGAATACGTAGATTCCCTGAATAGGAGGATTTTGTACACATTGCCCCTATCAGCGTAAATACCAAGACTAGCTTGTACACTTTATTAAACTTCCTCATAATCCACACAAAAAATTAACCTTCCTTTTCCCAAAAGGCTATATTGGTTACATATCCCTCTATAATATGAATTATAGCATAGAAAATGCCCTTTTTCAAATAAAACTATATGGCATTTAACCGTCTATTGCGGCTATCAGATTATCAGAATATCAGGGTGAAGGTTATCAGAAAATCAGAACATCAGGAAAAAGGGCCTGATGTCCCAATACCCTGATACCCACTACCTGATACCCTGATCTCCTGATAACCGCTTTTACGCAGAAGCTATAACCCCAACTGGATGGCGATGCCGCAGAGGAGGATGGTGGCACCGGCTATGGCGTGTGTGTAGCGCTCGAGGCGCCTCAATGGAACCAGGTTTATCCCAAAGGACAAAACCAAGACAATACCAAGCATCGTGGCAATGGTTACGCTGCTAAATATCGCAGCTACAGTAATGATACCTGCGATACTGTTTTTTGCTGCAGGATACATGAGAATGGGCATCAATGCCTTATCCAAGATAAATATCTATCCTCTTTACTTTCCTATCCCTTATGTCTTTTGCATAAGGTGATTCTATAATATCCCTCTTTACCTCTACCTTCTTGCCGCTATCATACTTAATGACAAGGAAACGTGTCTTTACTGAATTTGCGCCAGCAGTATTTTTCCTTCTGGGATTATGATAGACAACTGTGGTCTTACCCAAAAACTTAAAGGCAAAGCTATTCTTCGGGAATCCATTCTTTGCCTTTTGAGTAAAAAGCCAGCCTGGTAATACTGGGCTGAATTTCAGGCAAAGTTCTTCCTTATTATTAAGGAAAAATGGTTTCTCTCCCGCGTTCATCAATAGCCATATGGTCATCATCTCTGCGGTTGAACCGCTGAGCCTTGCCACAAAACCCCTGCCGTGCAGCTTTTTGTCTGGAAATGCGCTTGATACTATAAAAGATGAATTCTCAAAAACGCTCCTTCCATAAACCTCTGGCTCTTGAAATGGTACAAGGACATTTTTAAATTCCTCAAAAAATTCTTTATAAAGGCCTGCTCGCAGGATCTCCAAAAGATATTTGTACTCCATGTGCAGCCATATAGATTCATTTTCAAGCCACCCAGGCGTAAATACGCTGGAGCGGCCTACTTCTTTTGACACGCCTTCCAGGGATTCATTGATCTTATACATCTTTAACTTCTTATCATATAGGCCAGTCTTTTTCAGCGCATTATACAGGTCTTTTTTCTTCTTTATATCCTTTTCAATCCTCATGGCCCGCACGTTTCCCTCTAAAAATAAAGGCATTCTCGCGCTCTTAAACGCTGTAGGCTCTACAAGAGGAAGTTCTGTTTTTGGATCTCGTTTATTCAGATTTTTAAATTTAGACACCTCATTTACAAAGTAAGTTGTATAAACCTTTTTTGACGGGATATATGTCTTTTTAATAACAGAGTCTATTTTTGAAAGAAATGCTTTCAAGATCCTTTCTAACTCTGCGATGCTAAATGTATTTTCACTGCCGCTGAGGCCAGGCCTGACCTTATCCCTATACTTCTCCTTTAATAAATTGGCGTTGCTCCAATAATAAAAATCTTTTTTAGCCTTGAGTGTCTTAATGAGTGACTCCAGTTTTGTTATAAAATCCTGTATTTCTCCTGGAATCCTGATCTTCACTACAGGGTTCAGATTTAGTTTCTTCAGCGAATCCAATATAAAAACAACCTGCCTCTTTAACTCAAAGACCTCGGGCGTAGATGTCCCGAATAATCCTGGCAGGCCATTCATTGAATCACACCAGCCTGGCCTATCTGCCTCCATCTCAATGCCCCTGCCGCAAGGCCCTATAGACGCTATTTTATTCGCTACAATGCACAGCATCTTGACAAGCAGCGTCGTCTTATATATCTTTCCTTCTCCCTTGGATGAACGCATTACATGCGCATCGTCATGACGCCTTTTTATCAGATGTTTCTTTTTGGAATCACGGCCCAACGAATGGTATTGCCTGACTTTACCTAAGCCTACCAGGAGACTTTTCTCTGAGCGAGGCTTTACGAAGTGAGAATTATCGTAGAAGGTGAACTCTTTTTTATCCAGCAAGATGTCTTTTAACTTCTCTGGATATATTGACAAGAAATTCTCCACCAAATCAAGATTATACGTCCAGTGGTCTATCCAAAAGCCCTCACTATGCGTGGCTTCGTATTTTGCATCGCAATTCTTCAGCAGTTCATCCAGAAATTCATGCCATGGCCTCTTTAATTTAATGCCGGCCTTTTCAATGGTCATAAAAAGTTCTCCAGGAGAAAAATCATTCTGCAGAATATATTCTATCTTTCTTATGGCATTTAAATCTACTTTGCCCTTAAAGGCGTCTCTCAATAATACGTTATTTTTGACCCTGAATTTTACTCCGTGCAGGACTAAAGGATTAAAACCATCCACCTGCTGCAGATTGTAAAAATTCGATATATTTGAATCACCTACATCAGGATTAAAAAATACGTCGTTTCTGCGATTCTGATTCACATCTCTAAAATTACCATTGCCCTGCGAGAAATAGTTGGGATCTACATGGAATCTGTTGTAATCCCTTTCCAGGTCGCCATGCTTTCTGGAATATACATAAAATGTAGGCGAGGAATTTCCGAAATTTACTGGATAGCCGCCGCGCATGACATTATCGAGAAATGTCTGCTTACAGTAAAGGTCATACTTCTTTTCAGCTGAAGATGTAAAGACATCATCCTGTATGTCCTGTATGATTTCTCTATTTTCCTTGCGCTTATCTATAAAAAATTCTTCAGTGGTCAATCTAGGACTCAGGGAATTAAGCTTTTCTTTGGAGCTCATATGACCCATGAGAGAATAAAGCGTCACACTCTCTTTCTTCTTGAGTTTTACTGATGCAAGAGACATGGCGCAAGGAAGCTTATTCTGGGCAATCTGTTCGGTAGGCGCCTTAAAAGACACTTCATTTACAAAATTCTCTGGATACGAAAAGTCTCTTATCTGGCCGAATATCAGGCCTGGGTCAATAAAGATAGGGGGGCGTTCGCTCTTCTTTCCGGATCTTACTAAAGAACTTAAATAAAAATTGCCTTCCTCGATAAAAGAGGTCTCAGACACATCTCTTGGATCAACTGTCACTCTATAAAAAGGCGCGAGTTTCTTTAAATTTTCGACCATCATCCATGCCTCGACCGTACGCCTCATCTTTTTAAGGAAATAGTTTGTCACACCATAAGGTATAATAAGAGGCGCGCCATCCAGGATCTCCATCTTTAAATCTTTCTTTGATATGTTTTTCAGCGTGACTACTCTCGCAAGGCCGGCAAAAGGCTGGTTTGGTATTGTAAAATAGACTACCTCTACTTCGATGCCAAGATCCGGATTGACCTCTATAAGTCTAAGCTCACATGAGCTTACGAACATTTTCTGGTTTGCTTCAGAATGCAGGCTGAAAGGTTCGTACAGAATGGCCTTGTTTTTGATCTTTAGTTTTATAAATGTACGAAAGCCCTGCGAAGAGACAAGCTGGTAAGCCCTGTTTGCAGGCAAGAATTCCATAATGGGGCTATCTTTACTCTTAATGCCAAAGCTGCAAATTGCCTGGCCGCGGTTAACATAAAAGGCCCACATGGGTATGCCGAATAGGCCCGCTATACCAGGCAGAAAACTGGAGAATGTGCCTGCCTGATTATAATTTTCTATAATAAATTCATTATTAGAGTCTATGTGGTATTTTACAGACTTTTTCATATTGGGTAATTTTAACAGATGAGCAGGGATTTAGCAAGCGAATTAACCATTTCCACCGCGTAGGTGGAACTTAAGTTCCACCTACGCGGTGGAAATGGATCGGGTAGTTTAAAGTCGTACCCAGGACCAATTACAGCAGCCCTCTTTGCAGTGGGCTACAGGCCTTAGCATATATCTGACTGTAATATTCACGCCATACCTCCTTTTCAAATGAGCACTCAGTTTGCAAAAATCAAAGATTTTTGCAAACTGAACTACTCTGTTCAACTACTATGAATGTGCGAATTTGACCCCGTTCCAAATTCTAATCGATACTCAATTTATTTTCTGTAACTACATCGCGTACAATTCTGATAGATTTTTTTGAGCATATTTAAGAATTTGGAACGGGGTAAGTTCGGACTTATGAGTTACGTCAATCAAAGATTGACGTAACTCATGTCCTCACTTACCAAATATAACAAAGGATCTCGCCGCCTGTTTGCATTTCCTTTGCCTGTACATTTGTCACAATGCCCCTGGAGGTTGACAACACTGCCGCGCCTATGCCTCCCAGAACCACAGGTATCCTGTCCTTTTTTACATACCTTCTCAGGCCAGGCC
>JAHIRR010000098.1 GCA_018818505.1 Candidatus Omnitrophota bacterium
CTCTTTAGATTTCTTTCTATAACAGCCTGTTGATGAGGAAAAAAACCTCCTAACGTTAAGGCTTTTTGATAGTAATTGATAGAATCTTTTAAAAGATTCAAGGATTCAATTGGTTTTGTTGTTTGCAATGAAAGACTTTTATTATCTAAACTGTTGGCTAAGTTATTATAAACGAGTGATTGATTTTTGTTAAGTTTTAAAGCTTTTCTATATATAGTGATAGCGTCGTCTAAAAACTCAATAGCTCTGTCAGATTCATCACTTTGCATAAGCTGAAATTTATCATTTAAGGCAATTCCTAAATTATTAAGAGCATCTATTAAATTCCTATCGAGCTTCAAGGCTTCTTTGCATTCAAATATCACTGCATCTAGGATATTAAGCATGTCTTCCTTTGACATCCCATTTCTATCTATGTCTATCAAAGCCTTTGTTAAATTTAGATGCATGCTTGCCATAATTCCTTCTGTAAAGCGAGATACGCCAACGGTCTGACTTTGTGGATATCTTGGAATAAGTGGTTGAGAAAGTTCTATTAAGATGCTCTCTTGAGCTTTAAGATGATTACTGATATAACCTCGAGAAATATCTTTCAAAATCCTTGTATGCTTATACCCATCTTCTGTGGTCTCAATAAGACAATAAGCTTCATCAGACAATTCAAAAATAAAAAATGCATGCTCGGGAAAGGTAGCTCTATAAAATCTGTCTTCGTTTATCCCCATGTCTTTGAATATTCTACCTATTAGGTAGGTTCTAGCTACGCAATTTAGTCTTTTACTCATTTGAACATACTTAGGTGGCCATTCAAATCCCTCTTCATCTTTTCGGCGTTCATAATATCTTTCTATTTCTCTGGCTACTTCTTGTGCTATTTCTACCTCTTGTGTGGGCGTAGCATCCTCTAAACGCTTCTGCCATTCACTTATAGGAAGGGTGTCTTTTAGTAATTTCTGTTGTGTTTCAGAAAAAAGACTTTTGAACATTCTAAATATTTTCTGAATCTCATCATATTCAATTTCCAAGTCTGCATACATCTCTTCAATACCTCTTATTGATATTCTATGCTTTAGTTGAGCAGCCTTTGCAAAACTAGTTTCTTGAACTATAAGACCTGCTGATTTATCAACCCAAGCCATAAGCCTGTCTTCCTTTGCTAAGATCCATGAAGTAAAATTCAAATTTGTCTCTAAATACTCTTTCAAAGCCTTCCAGCTTTCACCATCCGGTAATTCTAAAAGCTTATATTTTATCTCTTTAAAATCCGTAAGCTCATAGTTTGGTTTTTCTTCGAACATGTCTCCGAGTAAATATAAAAGTTCTATTTGTCTCTCTACCCTTGTCCTGTTTTCATTTGAAATACTATCCCAGGGAATTTCCCTTGCAAGATAAATAGCAGTAAATTTGAACCTTTGAGAAAATAGGTTGGAAAGCTTTAGTCTGTTGGGATTGCCTCTGCTTAAAGAATCAATATCTTCTATCAAATATGTAAGTTCGCTAAGGGTAATGTCTTCTGGAAGAACATATTCTATAAAACCATTTTCTCTTTCTGGTTTAATGTAAGGACTATATTTCCCCTCAAACGAAATAGGGTTTTCTTTCTGGAATTCTTTTCTTGGCTTAAACGTAATAACTATATTATCATTAATACCTGTCCAGCTAAGGTCTATATCTATAGTTTCATTCTTTGATATCTTAGACGTTCTCTTTATCCCCATACCACTCAAAAGTCTTCTTGAAATGCCATCTGGAAATGCCTGTTGTCTTAAAATTGCATCAGCAGGGCCCGGTGAAAGTGCTTTTTTCAGACGTTCATAACTCCCAAGAGAAACTCTTAAATTTTCTTTACTTTGAGCATAAGAATAAGTAAGAGTTAAGCTATTTAATAAGACCGATAAACTTATTACTATGGATAAAATCTTTAAATTGAATGGTTTATTAAACTTTCTCATAATCTAGGCAAAAAATGACCCTTTCATTCAGGGATAAATCTTGCTCCTATTATATGGTAATTATACCACAAAATAGCTATATTTCAAGGGTGATTAAAAAATCATAATTTACTGAAATTAAATAAGTTGCAAAGACCATGGACAACTTCGTAAGTTACCCATTTGAGTAACTTACGAAGTTGTCCATCAAAAGTCAGTGGAAACGGCGGCGTTCGGATAGGAGTGCGATGTTTTTGAATTCGTCTGTATTGCGGGCGTCGAACCGCTTTTCTTTATTCTTGGGGATTCTTTTTAGAGTGCTGTTTGAGCCATTTGGCTATTTTAGCTTCATGCACTTTGCCTGAGGCAACATCTTCTGTCATACCTATTTCTTCTTCGGCGGCAGATGCGAGATCATAACCATTGATGAGTAACATAAGGTGCATAGCAGCAAAACCTGTCCGTTTATTCCCGTCTAAGAAAGGGTGATTCTGGATGATAGAATATCCCAGAACAGCGCATTTTTCGAAAAGGGCTGGGTAGGCTTCTTTTCCGAAAACAGTAGTCTGCGGACGAAATACAGCAGATTCAAGAAGGCCTCTATCGCGAATTCCACTACTCCCGCCGTAACGCTTAATGAGCGCTTCATGAATTGCGAGTATCTGTTCTGAACTAAGATATTTAACTACCTCACTCGGCGAGCTTCCGGTAGGTGACATCGTGAGACCTCAGACTATAGTCTATTAATTCCATGAATCTCTCGTTAGCTGCACCCTGCTGATACATCTGGCTCATACTTTCATACCGCTCTTTGAGCAAACAAATAGCTTTTTCAGTTAAGACACGAATAGGCACATGCGTCTTCTTATGAAGTTCGCTTAGTATCTTCTTTACTTTAGGATCGATTCTAGTCGAAAGCTGAACAGTCATTTTAATCCCCTCCTTTATTGTAAGTATACCACAAAATGCAAGCAAATGCAAGTATTTTCTTTTATTTTCTTTCCATGAAAGAACTTAGTGAAATCTGCGGCGTTCGGCTAGGAGCACGATATTCCTAAGTTCGTCTGTGTTGCGGGCTTCGAACCACTTCTTGTCAAAGCCTGCGCCCTCTGTGATCTGGGCGATTGCAGCAAGGACCTTTAGGTGAAGGTTTCGCTCGTCCTGCGAACCAATAAGAATGAATATTATGTGGGCGAGTTTGTCGCCTGGGAAGATTATGCCTGATCTTGCCCTCACAAGCATAATCTTAAAGATATTTTTTCCTTTAACAACTATGTGCGGAACTGCAAGGCCTTTTCTAAGAACAGTGCTGGACTCCTTTTCTCTCTCTATAAACTTCTCCACCAGTTCCTGCGAGTGCATATTTAAATCCTTTGCTAAGTCCTCTGAGACCTTTTTGAAAAAATACTCCATGTCATGAGGCTTTTCTATGTCAAGGATATTACTATCTTCTATCATCTTATGAAACCTGTCTTCTGTGACCTTGTCTCTCTGTATAACAATATCCTTTAGCTCGGTCAAAAGATTATCCGAGGTTAATTCCTTGTCCTTGGCAACCATATTCTCCAGCATATATATTAAAGCAGAATCCTGACTTGCCCTTTTTTGGCCGTAACATTTATACCAGCCAAATCCCAGCACAAGAAAAAGCATTGTTAAAAATATAATAAACGTCCCCATCTCAATCAAAAGAAAAAGCCCGCCCAATATCCCTAATATCTGTAGATAGGGATAGAACGGGGAATAAAATTTAGGGCGATAACTCAGGATCTTGCTCTCTCTAAAAAGAATCACAGTCAGATTTGCAAACATAAAAAGTAAAATCA
>JAHIRR010000099.1 GCA_018818505.1 Candidatus Omnitrophota bacterium
TGAGCGGCGTTACGCGGCTTACCTATAATCCTCTTCCCCAGCAGCACAACTGTATCTGCGCCTATAATATAGCCTGAGCTTCTTATGCTTTGCGCTTTTAGACAGGCATTTTTGATAGCGATAATGCTGGGGCGTTTACCCTTCATGTTTTCCCTGACAGAGCTCACAATAACCCTGTGCCGTATCCCGCACGAGGAAAGTATTGCTGACCGCCTTTTTGATTGCGACGCCAAAACAACCTTCATAATCCCCTTTACCATCCTAAAGTAGACAAAACAGTCACTGACTGTTTTGTCTACTTTTCGGGAAAGATGTAGCCTATGATTTTGTATATGAGTTTCGCGGCTGTAAAGTCTGGGGCTACCATGTCCTTTATTGGAGAAAGTTCGACTACGTCAAGGCCCACTATATTTTTATCTTTTATAATGCTGCGGATGTTCTTTAGAAATTCATGCCAGAGCATACCGCCTGGCTCTGGGGTCCCGACAGAAGGCATGATAGATGGATCAAATACATCGAGATCTATGCTTATATAGACATCATTGGAAAGACCTCGGCAACCCCGTAGGTTGCTATTCTGGCAACCTACGAGGTTGCCGAGGTAATCATGCTCTTCTTTGCTGAGACTCCTCACTCCCATTTCAACAATCGGCGCTATCTCTGTAAGCCGTCTTGCAACACAGGCATGGCTATATTTATTGCCTTCGTAAGAATCTCTTAAATCAGCATGTGCGTCAAAATATAGGATAGACAGATCTTTGTACTTTTTCTTAGCTGCCTTTACCGCGCCTATTGTAACTGTATGCTCTCCGCCTATTACAACAGGAAATTTATTCTGGGTAAAGAGCTCTGATACCTTTTTCTCAACTACATCAATCATTGCCTTTGGCTTAAGTTCACCTACCTTAAGCGGGTCCAGGGCAGTAATACCGATATTGTGTGTTTCTTTATTTAATTCATCATCAAAAAGTTCCAGATTATCTAATGCGCTAAGTATAGCGCCAGGGCCTTTTTCTGTGCCTTTTCTATAAGAAACAGTCTTGCCATACGGGACAGGTAAAAGCACTACCTTTGATTTTTCGAAGGAAGATAGCATGGTTAATTGCTCTCCTTGTCCCATCTGTCATTGCGAGCGACCTCGCCGCAGGCGAGGAGCGAAGCAATCTCTTTTTTGAGATTGCTTCGGTCACCTTCGGCGACCTCGCAATGACAACCGCTAACTCTCCAACACATACTGAAATATAAGCGGCGCAACAATGCTCGCGTCTGACTCTATCACAAACTTAGGCGTATCAATGCCGAGTTTTTCCCAGGTAATCTTTTCATTAGGCACTGCGCCGCTATAGGAGCCGTATGAGGTCGTACTGTCGCTTATCTGACAAAAATACCCCCAGACTTTGCACTCTGTCCCGAGATCCTGCCTTATTAAAGGCACTACACATATTGCAAAATCTCCTGCAATGCCTCCGCCTATCTGAAAAAACCCAATTGAATGGTTCCTTGTATTCTCCAAATACCAATCAATCAAAAAATCCATCTGCTCCAGGCCGCTTTTTATAAAATCCAGGTTCTTAAACCTGCCTGCCTTGTATTCCGCGACCACGCCGTTTGCCAGAGTAGAATCCTCCCATCCAGGAGTAAAAATAGGAATATCTTTCTCGCACGCGGCAACCACCCAGCTATCCTTTGGATCGATCTCATAAAACTCTTCCAATCCTCCGCTGCGTATAAGCTCATAAAAATACTCGAATGGAAACATCCGCTCGCCCTGTTTATGCGCCTTCTCCCATATAGGATAAAGCTTGCCGGCTAATCTGCGTATTGCCTCTTCTTCTGGGATGCAAGTATCAGTAACTCTATTAAGATGTTTTTCTCTTAACTCAAGCTCTTCTTTCGGTGTAAGCTCTCTATAATTAGGTATTCTTTTATAATGGGAATGCGCGACCAGGTTAAAAAGATCCTCTTCAAGGTTCGCCGCAGTGCACGATATAGCGTGGATCTTATCCTGCCTTATCATCTCAGCTAGAGTTATCCCTATCTCGCCAGTACTAAGCGCCCCAGCCATGGCAAGAAACATCTTATTGCCGTTTTTGAGATAGTCTACCCAGCCTTGAGCAGCATCCACTACAACAGCAGCATTAAAATGTCTGAAATTCTTCTCGATAAAGTCCTTAACGTCCATGTCTACCTTAGTATAACACCCTGTTTTTGGATAAACAAGGTAAAAAAAGTACCGTGCCTACATCATATAATGGGCCATTGTAGAGCTCTATGATGCCTTTTCCTGATTTCTTTATGAAATCGCGAATTTCCTGATTGTCGAGCTTGCCTACAAAAAACACTGCCTTATCAGTCACGCCAGATGAACCGCCTATAAA
>JAHIRR010000100.1 GCA_018818505.1 Candidatus Omnitrophota bacterium
GAGAAAGCGCGTGGGCCTTGCCAGGGCAATAGCGCTGGACCCAGACATAGTTTTTTACGACGAGCCCACTTCAGGCCTTGATCCTGTGGTAGGCGGCGTTATTGATAAACTCATAAAAGACCTGAGCGTGAAGCTTATGATTACCTCAGTGGTAGTAACGCATGATATGCAGAGTGTTTTTGAGATCGCTGACAGGGTCGCGATGATCCACAAAGGAAGCATTGTAGAAGTAGGCGCCTCAGAAGATATAAAAAATTCCAAAAATGATTATATCCAGCAGTTTATAAATGCTAAACCTGAAGGTCCCATAGATTTTTTTAAGGAAGACATAGGCATAATAGAGGCGTTAGGCCTCTAGACGAGAAAAGAAACCACAGAGGACACAGAGAAAAACTATAATTTAAAAAACCTCTGTGTGCCCCAGTATCTTTAGAAAAGATATAAGGGTTTTTGTTAAGTAAACGTTGAGCAGTAAAGGTATAATAGAGTGCACAGAGGGAATTATAAAAAATCTCTGTGTTCTCTGTGGTATCTTTTTTTTGACACTAACGAGGAGGGAGTATATGAAAAAATATACCAATGAATTTAAAGCAGGGTTATTCGTTATCCTTTGCCTGGCAGGACTTTTTTACCTTAGTTATTCTACAGGCAAGCTCAATATCAAGAGGCCAGGCTATCATATTTATGTTATGTTCAACGAAGTGGCTGGCCTGGAAGAAAAGGCGCCTGTGATGTTGAATGGCCTGGAAGTGGGCAAGGTGGATGACATAGGTATTTCATACAAGGACGACAGGACCCAGCTTGTCCTCAAGGTCTGGCTGGAAGAAGCAGCAAAGATCAGAGAAAACCCGGAGATAGCCATAAAGACCCTGGGCCTTATGGGCGAGAAATATATCCAGATATCGTCATCCGAGGGCAAGGATTTTATAAAGCCAGGCGCTGTGCTCTACGGCAAGTCCTACATGGATCTGGATACGCTTATGGAAGAGGCGCAGACAATGTCGCGCGATATAACAAAACAATTAGAGACGCTAGTGGCAAATCTTAATGTTACTGTAGAGGGTAACCAGGATAGCATTACCAATATCGTTAAAAATCTGGAAAACTCTTCTAAAAACTTCGAGGAATTCAGTAGTGACATAAAGAGACACCCATGGAAGCTCCTATTTAAAGGAAAAGAGAAAAAAGAAAAAAAGAAGAAATAAAGATAAAAAAGAAACCACAGAGTACACAGAGAAAAATTATAATTGAAAAAGATCTCTGTGTTCTCTGCAATTGGTTTAAAGTTACCTCTTCCACCGCGTAGGTGGAAGAGGTCTATGAAGCTAAAAGAAGAGATAAGAAGACTAGCTTTATGAGAACACAGAGGATTTTATTATAAAAAATCTCTGTGTTCTCTGTGGTATCTTTTTGACACTATCGAGATGAAATCAAGGAGGAAGACATGAAAAGGATCGGGATATTTTTTATTTTATTTCACATGATACTCTTTTGCGCTTGCGTTTATGCGCAGTCAGCAAGGGTCATTGATTTAAAAGGCCCTGTGCTCGTTAAAGAGGGGCTTGGCCCTGATTGGGGCGAGGCAAAGCTCAACATGCTGCTGGACAAAGATGCCGAGGTCCAGACAAAAAAGAATGCCAGATGTACTCTGGCATTTGATGAGGAGCAGAAAAATATAGTGACTATAAAAGAGGATTCGCGCATAAAGATAGAAAGCGTGGACCCAGGAGAAATCTTTCTTCTTGAAGGCAGGGTGTTTTCCTTGATCGAAGATCTGGCAAAGACAAAGACCGAGAAGTTTGAGATCCGGACACCTACAGCTGTAGCTGGGGTAAGGGGTACTGGCTGGATTACAGATTTTCACAATGGCGTAAGTTCCATCCTTTGTTTTCTAGACACTGTTTACACGCAGGGCCTGGATGAGGATGGCAATGTTACAGGTGAAGAAGATACGCCCGGCGGCCAAGGACGTTCTGTAGGGCCTGATGGTTCAGTCGGTGATGCAGGCCCGCTGGGTGACGCAGATTATGGGGAATGGAATGGTTTCATGGGTTACCTTGATGGCCTGTTCGGCGGGGAAGAAGATGGCGATGATGGAGGTACAGGCGAAGGCGACATTGGAGATGAGGAATTTGGTGATGGCGATATGGGGTCTCTTGAGGACCTGGCCATGGAGCAGCGCGAGGATTATAGCGACATCATGGACCATACGCGGCGCCAGGACCTGGAAGGGAGCGGCGGAAGCTCAAGTCAGGATGACTCGCCGAGGGATTCAATACAGTACTAATATAAAATAGAGGTGGCTATGAGATATCGTCATATTTTCTTAACGGCATTGCTTTTTTTAGTAATTTCTTTTTCATGGCATGGAGATTCTTTTTCCGAAGTCACAGAAGAGAAGGAGGAAAAGACGCTCGAGGTGCAGAAATTGATGAAAAGGCCGTATTCGCCCAGGCTTTCATTTATTTCTGGCCTGTTTACCGGTTATGATAGCAATGTAAACCTGAGCCCGGAAAGCGAAGGCGACATGTTCGAAGAGTTCCTGTTCTCTTTGAATGTCAGGAAGCCATGGATAGGCGAATCAAAGTTTACCTTTGACTATGACATGGATGTTGTAAATTATAATGATATCACTGACGGCACAAGCATCCTGAACCACGTAAGGCTTGGCGCGCACAAAAAGTTATTTTCGTTCAACGCGGGCGCAGGTTATGATCTGGGCATAGTCAATTATCCTTATAACGATGACGGCAATTACCTTTTTCACAAAGGCTTCTTCTATCTGGGAAACTACCTATTAAAGAACCTTTACCATAAACTCCTCTTTGAGGCAGGGCTCAAGGACTATCGCGATAAAAAGGCGCTTTCAGATACAATAGACACCTACCAGGGTGATGAGCGGGAGGATAAGAGGCAGAGCGTCGAGTACTCGATCCTGACTTATTTAAAGAAGTCCCTGCTTTTAAAGCTGAAGGCCAAATTCTCAGTAAACAATTCCAATGCGCGGTATCTGGATTTCTATGATTATAACTCATATCAGATATCACCCAGGCTCGATTATAAACTGCGGAAAGACCTGGAGGTCTTCTCGAGGTTTACCTATCTGCGAAAGGATTATAAATCCAGGGACGTGACATCAGAAAATTACAAACAGGAAGACGATATCTATGCCGCGACAGCAGGTATGCGCTATAGGTTAAACAAGAATAACGCTGTATCCTTATTCTATACCTATCGGAACAATTCCTCCAATGACTCTCTGGAAAAATACACAGAGAATGTCGTTACCATGGGCTGGCAGTTTAAATTTTAATCAATGAGATCTCCCAAAAAGATCCCGGTAAAATTCTGGGTAGTCCTTATCTGCTGCGTTATTATCGTCATAGTCTCATACCTCAGGCCTTTCGATAGCTATGAGCTCATCACTTATGATTTGAGATTTAAGTTAAGGCCGCCTCTCGAGGCATCGCGGGATATCCTGATTATCGAGATCTCCGACGACACACTGAACAACTTAAATGCATGGCCATTGCCGCGCGATTTTCACGCGAGCCTGCTGGATGTTTTGAAAAGGCTTGGCGCGAGGATGGTGGTGTTTGACGTGCTTTTTAGCGAGCCCACGCTGTACGACGATGTATTTGCCAATGCTATAAAAAACTCGGGCAATGTCTATCTTCCTTTTGCATGCAAAGGGTTTCCTGAGACAAAGACAATAATTGCAGACATATGCGATGGCCTTAAGGAAAGTGCGGCTGGCATAGGCCACATCAATGTCTCTGTGGATAGCGATGGAAAGGTAAGGAGGATCCCGCTATTCATAAAGCATAAGGACTCGTTTTTACCTCACCTGGCTCTTAAGGCGGCATCTGACTGGCTGGGCCATGAACCTTCTTTGCCGGTGTTACCCGACGGTTCTTTTTTAGTCAATTATCCTGATAAATGGGACATGTCCTTCAAACACCTTTCGTATTTCGATATACTCAGATCATACATGGATAGAGAGCGAGGGGCGCCGCCCCAGATAGATCTATCGATCATCAAAGATAAAATCTGCTTTATCGGCCTTACTGCCGCAGGCGCGTCTGACTTAAAACCAATGCCTCTGGAGAATATCTATCCAATGCTTGGCCTGCAGGCAAGCGTATTTAACAGTATAATCAATCAGGAGTTTATCAGGGATGCAGGAGCGCCCTTAAATACCTTTATCAATCTGCTCATTTTTATCCTGAGCCTTATGATCTGCCTGAGGTTTCATGCAATAAAGGCGCTCGTTGGAAATACGATCCTCGGCCTTGTTTATTTTGTCATAGCCACGTTGCTTTTTATGTTTTACGGGCTTTGGATCAATCTATTCCTGCCAATATTGGTCATAGGCCTTACCTATATCAGCGCTACAGTCTATAGATTTTTGGATGAGGCAAAGAAGAGAGAGCTTCTGGAAAAGGAACTGGACATTGCCCGCGAGATACAGAAAAGCTTCCTGCCTGAAGAGATAAAGGGGTTTCGCGGCATAGAGATATCCGCGTTCCTGCAACCAGCAAAGTTCGTGGCAGGGGATTTGTACGATATCTTTGCGCTCGATGATAAAAGATTAGGCGTGTTTATCGGAGATGTGTCTGGAAAGGGCGTGCCTGCGTCTTTGATCATGGCACAGACCATATCTGTCTTCAGGCTTTTTTCGCGGCAATATCCTACCTGCTGTGAGGTCTTGCAGAGACTCAATAAAGAACTCTACGGCAGATTCGCAGGCAGGTTCGTGACGTGCCTGTATATGATCATTGATGTAGAAGAGAAAAAAGTCAGGGTCTCTTCAGCAGGCCATTCGCCAGTACTGGTCCATAAAAATACTTCTGATTCGATTTTAGATATGGACCTTGCCGCAGACATGCCCCTTGGCATCATGGAAGATGTAGAATATAAAGACGTGGTCTTTGATCTGGAAAAAGGGGATGAGATAATTATTTTTACAGACGGGGTAACTGAGGCCCGCAACAAATGCGGTCAGGAGTTTGACTTAGAGATCGTTAAGAATCTAATCTCAAAAGACAAGGACATAAAAGACGGATTATTTAAATTCTGTCATCGCGCGACCCAGCACGATGACATTACCTTAATTACCTTGAAAAATTCACTCCAGTAGCGTTATAATAATACTATGACCAAGCAAGTGTACTTTCACAACGACAAACTTGAAACAAGCTGCAGGGTAACAAATACTCTAATAAAATATGCAGAAAGTCAAAAAAAAGATACAACCCCTCTCTTTACAGGCCTTCCTTGCGATAAGGAATATTTAACAGACACCAATAATTGGATACCATCTAGAGCGGCTGATGTGATATTTGATCGCATGAGGCAGATGTTTGATGATGATGAGATCGTCTATAAGGCAGCTAGCGCTTCTGTTGAACTCCATAGCCTTGGATTTCTAGACTATACTGCCAGGCTCATGGGCGATCCGAAGTTTGTTATCAAGCAAGCCCCTATTTTAAATAGATATTTTAATAGGACAGAAAAAATAGAGGTTGTTGGGTATGGCCTTGCAGGCGCGACAGTAAAATATTCTTCAAAAGCAAAATATAAGATAACTCTGGACGATTGTTATTATGCAAAGGGCACGTTAGCGTGTTTACCTAAGATCTGGGGCATAGGCGCTGCAAAGATAGAAGAGGAGACCTGCTGCGTACCGATCAATAAAAAAGGCAGGATCAGCGGAAAATTTTACACGATAGGTAAAGAGAAGAATGTCTTTGAACATGATACAGCGCTTTTTCGATTCAATAAAGACCAGCCAAAGATAATCGGTAGGCTGAACGCGGATGGAACGTTTAAGCTCGGAAAAACACTTTACGGCGCAAAGTACTGCACATATCATATCTCGTGGTGTCCCATAAAGATGTTTTTTAAGGGCTTTCTTTACGAGATCTTTACAAAGCCAAAGGTCTTGTCTGAAGCCATAGAAGAGATGCGCAGGGAAAATGACCTAATACAGGAAAAATACGAAGAGCTTTACCGCAACAACCAAAAGCTCCAACGGCATTATGTCAATACCATAAACGCGCTCATCAGGGCGATAGACGCAAAGGACCACTATACTGAAGACCATTCTCTTAAGGTTTCTAAGATAGCCGAGGCCATTGCCCGGGAATTAAATCTTCCCCGGGAAAAAATCGAGACTATAAAAAAGGCCTGCAAGCTTCATGATTTGGGAAAGATCGGCATAAGAGAGAGTATATTGCTTAAACCTACAAGGCTCTCTGAAAAAGAGTGGCAAGATATAAAAAAGCACCCTATCCTGGGCGCAGAGATAATAAAACCACTTTCGTTTTTAACTGATGTCGCTGTATTAGTGAGGCAGGATCATGAGAGGTGGGATGGTAAAGGATATCCTGATGGTTTAAAAGAAGATCAGATTGATATTGGCGCCCGCGTGATCACATTATCTGACGCATATGACGCCATGATATCAGGCAGGCCATATAAAAAGGCAATGGCTAAAGAAAAGGCGGCGGAAGAGATAAGGAAGAATACGGGTACGCAGTTTGACCCAAAGGTCGTGGAGGCATTTTTTAGCGCGGTAGCGTCAAACAGAATATAAAAAAAGAAACCACAGAGGACACAGAGAAAAACTATAATTGAAAAAACCTCTGTGTCCTCTGTGGTATCTTTTAAAAGGAGGGCTCTATGAAGATCCGCGTATTCAAGATAAAAAATAGGCGGGGTTTTGCTGCTTTGTGCAGCGACCATCTGACAGAGGGCAGCACACGCGAACAGGCGCGTTACAGGATGGAAAAGGCGTTAAAGAGAAAGAAAAGGAGGACATAGAACATGCTGGTACTCATTAGACTATTGGCCATAGCTATCGTAGTAATGGGCGTCATCTTTTTGTTAAATCCAAAGGCTTTAAAGTCATATGCGGCTTTCTGGAAACAGGGAAAACGCCTATATGTAGGCGCTGTTGTAAATATCTTGTTTGCTGTTATCTTCCTATCATCTGCTTCGCAGTGCAGGATATCCGGCGTTATACTCGTAATGGGCATCATGTCGCTCATAAAAGGCATCTATCTCTTTGTCCTTGGGCCAGAAAAGATGAAGGTCAAGCTCGACTGGTGGATCCAGAAGCCAGCCAGCACTGCAAGGATCATGGCGATCATAGTTATAGCCATCGGCGCCCTTTTGATCTATTCAATAGGTTAAGGCCTGGCATTATTAAATTGACAAATCGTCGATAAGCAGATATAGTTGAAAATTAATATATGGCA
>JAHIRR010000101.1 GCA_018818505.1 Candidatus Omnitrophota bacterium
TAGAGATGGCTACGACGTAATGCATTACCAAGTTCGATACTCGATGCTCGATATTCGATACTCGTAAAGGCGAGAAAACTGCGAGCATCAAGAATCGAGTATCGAGCATCGAAGAATAGGAATAGAAATGGGTATAAAACAATACAAGCCAACAACACCCTCATTAAGGTGGACAGCGCTTTCTGATTTTAAGGAGCTCACGACTAACAGGCCTGAAAAGTCTCTTACGGAGCCTAAGAAAAGGACAGGTGGCCGTAATTCGCATGGACGCATTACATGCAGATGGAGAGGCGGTGGCCACAAGAAGAAATACAGGATCATAGATTTCAAAAGGGATAAAGTGGACATGCTCGCAAAGGTAGTGTCTATAGAATATGATCCAAATCGCTCATCAAGGATCGCCCTGGTGGAATACGATGATAAAGAAAGAAGATATATAATCTGGCCTGCTGGCTTGTCTGTGGGGGATGTGGTGATATCCAGCAGGAATGAGATAGAGATAAAGCCCGGAAATTCAATGCCTTTAAGAAATGTGCCGCCAGGTACGCCTGTACACAATCTTGAACTGACAAAGGACAGGGGCGCAAAGATCGTCAGAAGCGCAGGAGGTTATGCTCAGATATTGGCAAAGGAAGAGCCGTACGCGCATGTAAAGCTTCCTTCAGGCGAGGTAAGGCTGATCCATCTGGATTGCATGGCGACCATAGGCCAGATCGGCAATATTGAACACAATGCGATTTCTATTGGTAAAGCAGGCAGATCGCGATGGCTTGGCCGCATGCCCAGCGTAAGGGGTGTTGCTATGAATCCCGTTGATCATCCTATGGGCGGCGGAGAAGGTAAGTCTTCTGGTGGAAGGCATCCGACATCACCGTGGGGCCAGAAGTCAAAAGGCTTGAAGACAAGAAAGACAAAGCTGTCAGATAGATATATTGTTAAACGCAGAAAAAGCAAGATAGTAACTGGATGAGATTGCTTCGTCGCTTTGCTCCTCGCAATGACAGTGTCATTGCGAGCGAAGCGAAGCAATCTCAAAGAAAGGTATCATGGGAAGATCACTAAAAAAAGGTCCTTTTATAGACGAGAAGTTATTGAAGCGCCTTCGGAAGATGAAGGATACGAGAGACAGGTCGCCTTTAAAGACATGGTCTCGCAGGTCCACAATATCTCCTGAATTCGTGGGCATGACCATCTCTATCTACAATGGTAGAAAATTTATACCTGTTTTTATAACAGAGAATATGGTTGGTCATAAGCTCGGGGAGTTTTCGCCAACAAGGGTCTTTAAGAAGCACAGCGCTCATACAGAACAGTCAGCGTCAAAAACTTAACCGTTAGCCCGTTGACCCGTTAACGGGCTAAACGGGCAACGGGCTAACGAAACAAAGGTATTTAATATGGTAACCAGGGTTATAGCGCGATACTTAAGGATTTCGCCAAGAAAAACAAGTAAAGTCACAAATATTATAAAGGGCATGAACGTTGTAAAAGCGTCATTACTTCTGGATGCAATCGAGAAGAGGCCCGCTATTTACATAAAGAGGCTGTTGAATTCAGCTATTGATAGCGCGGATAAAAAGGCGCATCTATTGCCAGCAGATCTTTATATTTCTTCAATAAAGGCAGACAAGGGGCCTATGTTGAAGAGGTTCAGGGCTGCTTCAATGGGCAGGGCAACTATGATCAAACACAGGACAACGCATATTACGTTAGAGTTGAGCAAAATAAAGAGACAAGAGAAGAAGATCGTAGAAACTGCAAAAGTAAAAAAACCAGCAAAGAAGAGCAAAGCGAGAAGTAAGACAAAAAGGAAGGTTGCGTAAAGTTTCGTGAGGTTTCGTAATGTTTCGTGAAGTTGCAAAAGCTAATGCAACCTTACGCAACCTAACGAAGCTTAACGCAACATAACGAAACCTTAAAATAAAAGGAGATAATTTTGGGTCAGAAAGTACATCCATACAGTTTTAGGCTGGGTTATATAAGAGATTGGACATCGAGGTGGTTTGCCAATAAAAAGGATTTTGGCGGTTTGCTTATTGAGGATGCCAAAATAAGAAAGCACATAAAAAAGAACCTGATGCAGGCTGCTGTCGCAAAGATAGAGATAGAAAGGGCCTCCAACAGGATCCGCATAATCATACACAGCGGCAGGCCCGGCGTAATAATAGGCAGAAAAGGTTCGGAGATCGACAGGTTAAGGGACGAGCTCAGGGATATCGTCAATAAGGAGATCCAGATAGATATAAAAGAGATAAAGCAAGTGGCGCTGTCAGCGCAGCTGGTGGCGGAAAATATTGCTTTCCAGCTCGAGAAGAGGATAGCGTTCAGGAGGGCAATGAAGAGGGCCGTACAGCAGGCGACTCAAGCGGGCGCAGGCGGCATAAAGATACGATGCCGTGGCAGATTAGACGGCGCTGAAATAGCAAGAAAAGAATCGTATAAGGTAGGCAAGGTGCCTTTACAGACCATAAAGGCTGATGTGGACTATGGATTTACAGAGGCGTACACGCAGGCGGGCCTTATAGGCATCAAGGTCTGGATCTATAAAGGCGATATTATTGTCGGTAAAAAGACACAGATTAGCACAGATTAAAAGATACAAGATGATCACAGATAATTTTATCTGCGGCCATCTGCAAAGCCTTGCAATTGCTACGCAATCTGTGATCATCTGTGCATTAACGAACGAAGTGAGTTAAAAATGGTATTAATGCCAAAGAGGGTCAAATATAGAAAGTATCAGAGAGGCAGAAGAACGGGTATTGCTACTCGCGGCGCAACACTTGCGTTTGGCGATTGCGGATTACAGGCCCTGGAGAACGACTGGCTTACTAATGTGCAGATAGAGGCCTGCAGAGTTACAGTCATGAGGTCTTTGCAGGGCGCCGGAAAGCTGTGGATACGCGCGTTTCCTGATAAATCTGTCACCAAAAAGCCGGCAGAGACAAGGATGGGAAAAGGAAAAGGCATGCCTTTGCATTGGGTTGCTATTGTGAAGAGAGGCAAGATAATCTTTGAGCTCGGAGGAGTCAGCGAAGATCTCGCTAAAAATGCGATGAGATATGCGTCCTCGAAGCTGCCTTTTAGGACAAGGTTTGTTACAAGGAAGACGAGCGGTTAGTTGAACGCGAATACACGCAAATCCAACGCGAATATTCGCGAATATCAGCGTTAGATTCGCGATAATTCGCGTTAAAAAAAGACATGCTAAAGACAGACGAGTTGAGAAATTTTTCAAAACAGGAATTGAACGAGAAATTGATGGCATTGAAAAAGTCTCTTTTTGAAATGTTGTCGCAGCGTTCAACAGGGCGCGTGGAAAAACCGAGCAAGATCAGAGATGCGCGGCGCGATGTTGCCAGGGTCTTAACAATATTGAACGAGAAGCAGCGTCAAATAAAGCAAGCAAGGATTTAAAAGAAACCACAGAGTGCACAGAGAAAAACTATAATTAAAAAATCTCCGTGTTCTCAAGTATTTTTAGAAGAAATATAAAGATTATTTTAGTTTTAAAATAGGAAGAGTTTTCTTAAGCAAACATCGGCGACTAAAGTCTAATAGAGTACACAGAGGGAACTATAAAAAATCTCTGTGTTCTCTGTGGTATCTTTTAACGAGAAGAAGAAGGGGTAATCATGGGAGCGAGAGCGAAGCGCAAAGAAAGAGTAGGTATTGTGATAAGCGATAAGATGGACAAGGGCATTGTTGTCCGCTTGAATCGCACGGCCATACACCCTATATATAGGCGCATCATTAAGAAATCTGGCAAGATAGTGGCGCATGATGAGAAGAATGAAGCCAAGACTGGAGACAAGGTAAAGATTCAGGAGACAAAACCAGTTTCAAAGAGTAAGAGATGGAGATTGGTAGAAGTGGTAAAGTAGTATTCCGAGGCTGGACCTCCAAAGGGTTGGAATTATGATTAGGATGCAGACGATTTTAGATGTGGCAGATAATACAGGGGCGAAGCGCGCTTCGTGTATTGGCGTTATTGGCAGGCATGGCAAGGCTACTGCTGAGATAGGGGATATTATAACTGCTAACATAAAAGAGGCAAATCCTGATGGCGTGGTTAAGCAAGGCGAAGTCGTTAAAGCGGTTATAGTCAGAAGCGTCAATCCTGTCAGGCGGCCAGACGGTTCTTACCTGAGATTTGACAGAAACGCTATTGTGATCATAGATATCCAGATGAACCCTCGCGGCACAAGGATATTTGGGCCTGTTGCAAGAGAGCTGCGCGATAAGAATTTTATGAAGATCGTCTCTCTGGCCCCTGAGGTAATATAAATTGAACGCGAATACACGCAAATCCAACACGAATATTCGCGAATATCAGCGTTAGATTCGCGATAATTCGCATTAAAAAAATTATGAAAATAAAGAAGAACGATATAACAAAGATCATGACAGGCAAGGATAGGGGCAAGAGTGGAAAGGTGCTGGCAGTTTTTCCTGATAAAGGCAGGGCGCTTGTTCAGGGCCTTAATCTGGTAAAA
>JAHIRR010000102.1 GCA_018818505.1 Candidatus Omnitrophota bacterium
AGAAGAGGCAGTAGCCACAAGCATCAGGGGCTCTTATGGCAGAATTACAACAAAGGGGCTTTACGAAAACGCGCTTCATGCCTCAACAAATCCAGAAGAGGCAGAACGCGAGATAAAACTCTGGTTTGAGCCAGATGAGATTATAGTTGATATGTATCCGACAAAAAAGATGACTGTCGAAAAAAAGAATAAGCGAGTTTGGGCATGATAAAAAGCATGACAGGTTTTGGAAAAGGGGAATCAAAGAGCCAGTTTGGCAGATTTACAGTGGAGCTGCGCACATTAAACCACAGGTATTTTGATATCTCTTCCAGGATACCGAATAATCTTGGGGTCTTTGAAGACAGGGTCAGGCGTTATATAAATAAATACATCAAAAGAGGCAAGGTAAATCTCGCGCTTTCTTTAAAAAAGAATGATAAGGGTTTTGAGACGACAAAGCTTGACCACGATGCCATTCAAAAATATCACAAGATGCTCACCAAGATCAAAAAAAGATTTAATTTAAAAGACGAGATAAAACTTTCTCATATATTATCCTTTCCAGATGTGATCGTGCAGGACCAGCCTGAATATGATGTAAATTCTGTATGGCCTGTCTTAGAATCAGCGATTAAAAAGGCAGCGCTTGGTTGTAATAAGATGAGGGAGGAGGAGGGCAAGGCGCTTTATAGGGATCTGACAAAGAGACTGGGCAATATCTCTGATTCCATGGATAAGATCTCTTCTCTGGCGCCAAATCTTGTCTTGCAATATAAACATAAGCTGGATTCTAAGATAAAAGGGCTTTTAAAAAATAAGAATTTTGTGGATCGCTCAAGATTAGAAACAGAGCTTGCTGTATTTGCCAAGCAATCTGATATCTCAGAAGAACTGACACGCGCCACTAGCCATATAAAGGCTATAAGAACGGCTCTCAGCTCAAATAAAGAGGCTGGCAGGCGCCTTGATTTTATATTACAGGAACTACAGAGGGAGATCAATACGCTTGGCGCAAAATCTCCCAGCATAAAGATCTCCCAGCTCGTCATAGATTTAAAAAGTGAAATAGACAAGATGCGCGAACAAGTTCAAAACGTGGAATAAGCTTTGTCATTGCGAGGCCCGAAGGGCCGAAGCAATCTCAAAAGAGAGATTGCTTCGCTCGCAATGACATGATAGGTTTTGTATGAAAAAACAAGGCATCTTATTCATAATCTCAGCGCCGTCAGGGTCAGGCAAGACTACATTGTGCAATAAATTAGTGGATTCCTTAAGCGGCCTGAGCCGTTCCATTTCCATGACCACGCGGCCTCCTCGCGCAGGAGAAAGGGATGGTATGGATTATATCTTCATGGAAAAGGAAGAATTCTTAAAACGCAAAAAGAAAAGCGAATTCCTGGAATGGGCAAAGGTGTTTACCGAATACTATGCTACGCCAAAGAAATACATAAAACACATGATAACCAAAGGCCAGGACGTTCTTTTAAATATAGACGTGCAGGGCGCGATGAAGATAAAAAGGCTTGGCATGAGAGCAGTTTTTATATACATACTGCCGCCGTCTATGTCACAGCTAAAAGAAAGATTGACAAGTCGTTCAACAGATACTAAAAAAGAGATAGCGAAAAGGCTCAGGATCGCAAAGAAAGAACTTTCATATCTAGCCAGATACGATTATGTCGTCGTAAATAATGTCCTGGATTCAGCGCTGGAAAACTTACGATCTATTGTCATAGCAGAGAGGTGCAAGGTAATCTGAAAAACAAACCACAGAGAGCACAGAGAAATAATATAACGTTGTTTTTTAAATAAAAATTAGAAAATACTCTGTGTCCTCAAAATAAAGTGATATTAGAAATAAAAGCAGTTGAGAGCATCAGCTTAACTTCAATGTTTTCAGGCTAAAAGAAGGGATAAAAAGACTTATTTTATGAGAACACAGAGAGAGGGGGGGGAGGGAAAAATCCCCCCCAACCCTATTAATATTAGAAAAATTCTCTGTGATCTCTGTGGTTTCTTTTGACAACGCACAAACAAGGTCAGGGGGGGGAGGAATGTCTTATATGCCGCGCGAAAAGGTTTTTAAAGACGGAGATAGTATTTATAAACTTACATTGATTGCCGCAAGAAGGGCCATAGAGTTAAACAATGGCGCAAAGAAATTAATAGAAACTGACTCAAAAAAATTCTCAACAATCGCCTTAGAAGAAATAGGACAGGGCAAGGTTACGTATAAAGTTAAGGGCGCTAAGTAAAGGTTTGTGTAATGTGTAATGTGTAATGAAGAAGATAGTCGTCGTTGGCGTTACAGCAAGTGTTGCGTGTTACAAAGCCCTCGATATTATACGAGGGCTTCAGCGTCTTGGTTTGTCTACCGAAGTAGTTCTCACAAAAGAGGCAGAAGAGTTTATAAAGCCAATTTTGTTCCAGTCTGTGTCTGGCAATAAAGTAATAAGCTCTGACATGTTCAAAGCCCCTGAAGAATGGGATATTGCTCACGTTTCGTTAGCTAAAAAAGCAGACCTTGTACTTGTGGCGCCTGCTACAGCCAACATCATCGGTAAAGTCGCATCCGGCATATGCGATGACATGCTCACCTGCACTATCTGCGCAACAAAATCCCCAGTCCTATTCGCGCCAGCCATGAACGAAGCCATGTACAAAAACAAGATCGTACAGCAAAACATCCAGAAACTCAAAAAAACAGGCTACCATTTCACCGGCCCCATCAAAGGCTCTCTAGCCTGTGGCACCCAAGGCCTGGGCCACATCCAGGACGTAAGCGTTATCATCAAAGAAACAAAACGCTTGCTTGGCTGATATATTTGTGGTATAATTTAAGAATAGAAAATATAATATAAATTTCTGCGAAGCTAGCACAGCAAAGCAGAATTTTTTTGGGTAGATTATGACAGGGTTTGAAAAAGGGTTGGATCTGAAGGTTGCATTGCTAGCGATAAGCATAGCTCTCTTATGTAATAGTCCCCTGTATGCTTCTGCCTTACGGGTCCCTAGTGGGCATCACGAAAGACACAAAAAGGTTTTGGAGAGCAATAAAGCATCGATAGAAAAGAGACTGCTTGAACTAAACACGGCATATCCAGGAGATAGGTTTATAGAGATTTTGAAAAAAAAGAGCAAACATGAGAAAACAAATGTTATAAAGCGCCTCAAGGTTTTTAATATAGAGAAACCAGACATCAAAGTTGTCCCAGCAAAAGGTATATTTATCGCACAGGATGATTTAATGTTTTGTGACGTCATACAAGAGCTTATTAGTGCAGGAGGCCTTGTTATTAATAAAGATGTTCGTGATAATGATGTTATAGGTTCAGCGATTACATTTGAGGGGTGTATAGCATGTATAGTTGAGGACGAAAGAAAAGGCAAGACAGTGATTGCTTATGGTCATCTTGGCACTCTTGAAAATGATTGTTTAGAGAAAATCCTAGCCGAGATCGATAAACTTAGATTTAAAAACCCACGTATTATTTTTGATATCCTTGAAGAGGGATTAAGCGGTGACAGAGATAAGATCGAAGCTATGATAGGCACAGCTACATCAAAAAATTACCCAACACTCTATAGAGCGCGTAAAGAGGGCAGCTGATTAGGCATGCTGACGAGTATCAAGTAGTTTGGCAGCGGCTTATACCAAAGGCTTTGGGTCAAGACATTCCAATAAAGAAGGTCTTAAACCATTATATCTCTGGTCTAAAATTTCAATTCCCAGAATGGCACCTTCCTATACTTGAAGAGATTATTACCGCGTGTAAAAATCAGGGTGTTTGGAATAACAAGATCGAGAAGAAAATTAACATTGTCTTTAAGGCACTTGAAGACCGCCTCTCTGGAAGGATGGGCGATACCAGCCGTCTCCGGGTAGAGATAGAACGTGTCAAAACCATGTGCACAGGCTTATGAAAAAGTATAATTTGAAAATTTATATAATTGTAACAGCGATAATATTTATATTAAATAGTGTTGTTTCTGCAGGGCCTTGCTTAAGAGAGCAGTTTAATTCCTGCCTTAGAAATCCCTTAGCGTCTAATCAAAAGTCAGATGAAACGAGAATAAAAGAAAAAATGGTTGAGCAAATTATTATTTATTCTCCCGTGGTTCCTTTAAAACTTCAAAGATTAGAAGGAAGACAGGGGACAGTGCTTGTTAGCGATAAAAAAACCTTGTCACAATTCGAAGTATTTCAATTAACATGGGAACAAATTCTCAAAGGAAACAATGAGTTTGTGTTAGATCTGGGCGCAGGTACAGCAGAAAGGACTATACTATATGCCATCGAAGGAGTAGATTTGAATAAGTATATTTTGCCAAAGATACTCCTGATGGATATTTCTGCTGCTCCACCAGATTTTCTGAAACTCCAAGATAAACTTGACGAGGGAACGATTGACTACCTTCCGTTTATCGATCTCAATGAGGCAGTATTCCCCACGATAGGGACACAATTAGTACCAACACCAGTTAAAAGGCTAAGAGATAATAGATATTTTAATAATACGCGATGTATAATTTACCACGGGGTGTTAGATTATCAAAGTCGCCATGCTATACACTTTTTTCTTCATCAACTTTCCATTATTGAGCCAGAAGCTGTTTCTATCCGGTTAATTCCAGCAAATCATTATGATATGAGAGAAAGAATTATAAAGGCATTTGGCAAGGAAGAAGCGAATACAATATTCTATCGCGAGATCGAAGGGATTAAGAGAGTTCTTGCCGGAGATTACGACGTCGATAAAGATAAAGCTACTTTACATAAAGGGATTTATGTTTGTGGAGAGAAGATGGAGATTAAAGATGTAAATTTGCCAGAAGGATACCATGGGACTGTTATTATGCCAGATGTGTTAGTCGGATATTTAAAGGCAATAGGTTTTGATGAGATTATCTTAGATACATATAGCCTGACAGGGCCAGGGCATATAGATTCTATTCTTATATTTGGAAAACGAACAGCAAAATGGACAAAACAGAAACATAAAGACTTAGATATGCGCAAAGCTTTGTTAAAAATTTCTAAGCAGATAGAAACAGGCGCGGAGGTTATTATACCGTCAGCATTGAAACAAATGTTTTTAAGTGGCTACACACCTTCAAATATAAACCATCAATGTTTGTTGAATGCTATACAGGAGGCCAGGGAAGGACAAAACTTCTCTATTTTGTTTGCGGTACAAGCATGCATTGAATGGCTTACAGCTGTTAAGAGGATGAATATAAACGCTTATTTACAAACCCAAGTAAGAACCGCCCTCTAATATTGACGCCTACCAAGTTGTGAAGGAAGCTGTCTGTGATTTGTTCGGGAAGGTGTCTTTCAGTAAAAAATCCAAAAAAAATTGAAAGAAAATCAACTTGAGATGTGTCTATATATAAGAGCAAAGGTTGCATTTTGTCCTTGACAAGTCATTTTCGCCACTTTTTTAGTGATAAAAGTAATATCTCGACGATAAAAAATATTAGGAAGGGCTATTTTTAGCACTAATTGTTATTTTAGGAGCTCCTGAAGCTTATCCTCATCTAGCAAGCCTCTATCTGCAAGA
>JAHIRR010000103.1 GCA_018818505.1 Candidatus Omnitrophota bacterium
TCTCTTCTTTATTAAATTCTCCGGAATTATTCATAGCTTCTAATTCACCCAATAGTTGATTATTGTAGCGTATACGCTCCTTAGCTGTAATAGAATCTTGTAGCTTTTTTATATGACCTTTCCCGGCCGACCTTATTCTCCAGCCCAGGCCTAAAAAGACTTTCATGTCTTTATCTGATAAAAAATTATATGTATCTTCTAAAACCTTTCCTTCTTGCGCCATAACGCGCGCTGCAACCTTAATAGCGCTAAGACCCTTGTGGACCTTTTTCTTGCCTTCATAACGTAGCTCTGTCTTCATATACGCAGGCTGATTCTCACCAATATACTGCCAGTGTCTTGTAGACAGGACAAATGCGTCTGAACGAAGATCTATAACCTTATATGGATCCTGTGTATTAAGTACCTTTAAACCTCTAAGTTGCTGCTGGTTTTTTAATCCATAGCCCCAGCATTCTGGATTATTCAAATCCTGCTGCTGCATCTCTCTCCACCAGGTAGCATACGGATCAGTAACTATATTATCTGCACCATAATGCGCTGCCTTACGTGTACCTCTTTCCGGACCTGCCATTCTTGTATCTTCATTGCCTTCTTTGTAAGTAATACCCCACCAGGTAATGACGGCCTCTGGCATGGAAATGCCTTCTTCAGCCAACTCTTCCATTATATCCCACACTACATCCTCGCCTTTAAAATCAAGTATTGCAGCAGAATAAAGTCTGGAACCAAACATTTCCATTATTTCTAATTCGCTCATACCAGAACGCCGCATACCATATATCATTTCACAAATCTCTTTTGGTACGCAGTATCCGCCTGGCTGTAAACTGGGGATATAAAGCATTGCCTGGTGAGTCTCAAGACGCGCGCTTACTATTTCTTTCACTAATTTAAAGCCATCTATGCCTAAACGCTCTGCTGCCCTCATGTAGCTAACCATATTCTCAAGCTGTGAGTATGTCCAGGCATTTTCCAAATCCTTTGCATACTCAGCTGCCTTTGGACTATCCCATACCAGATGTTTAAATCCCACATTTTCAAAATATTTTTTTATCATCTTCCTTGGCTTTTTAGCAACCGCAGCACCGATCCTCTGTAGTTCCTTTAGAGATGATATCCATTCAATGCCCGGACGCATTCTCTGGAAGGCGTAAGCATAGTTTACCTCTTCACCTTCCTTTAATACCCCTCTTTTACGCAAAACATTGTTTAAAGCAGGTATGGCATCCATTTCGCTAAAGCCGGGGTAAACAGTGCTTTCTATGATTATCAACGCATCCTTATGTTTTAACCCTCCTATCATCTCTAATAATTTCAGTGTAGGCTCAGGTACGGCAAAATCCTGCTCTAGATATCTAGGTACCAGCTTTCTAACATGAAGCTCTGTCTCTACCATGATAATATCTGCTATACCTATGCTCTCAGGAATAAAGGTGGCAGTCAAGTTTCCGGCTTTCTTGGCCTGTTTTATAATTTTGCCGGGCGTAGAGTCAGCAGTCACTATCGGAACATCTCCGTTTTTTACCATGGGGACCTTATAATAACAAAAAGATAGGGGTCTATCATAGCCAATAACATCATAGACATGCTGCTCTCCAGATAAAGGAGATCTGAATTTTTTACCCTGGATTTTAGATATCAAATTCTTCTTTGCCTCTGATGTAACCATCATAACTGCTGTCCCAACATGGCCTATACCTACATTCAATACCACTTTTCTGCCCAAGGCCTTTTGTATAGCCACATGAGTCATTAATTCAATTCTCTCGTTTTGATATTGCTTTAATTCGTACGGCATTGGATACATATTCTTATCAGGGCCAGGGGAATTGCCAGGAGAAGTATTTGCTATTTTGGAAGGGATAATCTCATTTATTTTATAATGACCTATCTTTTTACCTCCCCTATCTGCCTCTACAAGGCGAACAAATGCATCTATTGCCTCTTCACCTTTATTCACAAGAAACTCGTACAGTTTTTCCTCGGCTCGCCTGCCAGAATCCGGCTTAAACCATTTAAGCATTGCCTGCTCAACTTCTTTTTCTAAAGCTAATGTACGCTTGGCCTTTTCTATTATTGCCTCTTCAGCATGATTTATGTCTTCATCAAAATGATACCTTGATCCATTTAAGACCATGGAGACCCTTTTGTCGGATAATAAATCAGAATAGATCCCTTTTGCATCTTTTCCGGTCAATCTAGTGCCCCACCTGACAGGTGAATTAATGACTATGGCCTTTCCCTTTGCATAAAGTTCCTCTATTATATCTTTTCTATCTATACATATGCCTATAGGAACTTGGACTACATCAAAATCGTCTAATAAATTTGCTTTTACAACTTGATTCAGGGTTTCCTCATTCGTGATTGAAACACCTATATATTTAATACCAGCATAATTAGTATCTTTCATGCGTTTCATCTCATCCTTGACCCCACCTCTATTCCTCAAGGCCAGAATAACATCTTCAGTGCTCCCAGTGCCATGTAGGTACAGTAAGTCTATTTTACCAAGCCGTTTTCTGCTTCTTGCTACAGATGACTTAAGGTTGGCTAAAGAATAATCTATTTTGCCTTTGTTACCGCCTTTAGCAGGATCTTCGCCCCATTTTGTAGCAATAATGGCCTTGTCTTTTTTATCAGGGTGATCATTTAAATATTTACCAATCCTTGTTTCGCTAGGCCCATATGCAGACGCAGTATCTATCATTACCCTGCCTTTTGCGCCGCCCAGTCTTTTAAAAGCCGTATTTAAACATGAGGTTATTTCTTCGGGCTTAGGATCTTCGTACTCAATATTCCACTGCCTGCCAAACCAAAATCCCCCTACGCCAACAGGAAAAAGGCTCATATCTGCAAAAGGCCTTGTCTTATCTTTTAGTTTCAGACTTATTTCAAGACGCTCATTAGAGGCTACTATAGGCAGCCTGAGATTAGACCCTGGCACCGCCTCTAAGACACTGGTAAATACAAATATTGTTAGAATCATTAACGAGAAGGCGTTATAGAAATTCTTGAGACGCATTTTTATCTCCTTATTTTCCCATGTTCTAAGAGTTGTGGTCGACTTAACTTTTAAAAAAGATTTATAAATTATATATTACCATAGAATTATCTCTATGTCAAGTCATTTTCGCCACTTTTTTAGTGATAAAAGTAATATCTCGACGATAAAAAATATTAGGAAGGGCTATTTTTAGCACTAATTGTTATTTTAGGAGCTCCTGAAGCTTATCCTCATCTAGCAAGCCTCTATCTGCAAGA
>JAHIRR010000104.1 GCA_018818505.1 Candidatus Omnitrophota bacterium
GGTTCGAAGATCACTGCCACATCCGGCCCTGCAATAGAGAGGGCAGGCGACTTAATAGGTATCCTCACAAATCTTGGCGAAGGCGATATCCTTTTTATAGACGAGATCCACAGGCTTTCCAAGGTGGTCGAGGAATTTATCTATCCTGCCATGGAGAATTTTCAGATAGATTTTCTGATCGATAAAGGCCCGTACGCCAAGACTATAAAGTTCAATCTAAAAAGATTTACGCTTATTGGCGCTACGACGCGCGCAGGATTATTGAGCGCGCCTTTAAGGAGTAGATTCGGCATATTTTATCATCTGGATTTTTATGAAGTAGAGGATCTGGTCAAGATAATCTCTCGTTCTGCAAATCTCCTTGATGTAGTGCTTGATAAAGAGGCTGCGCATGAGATTGCCAAGCGTTCGCGGGGCACGCCACGCGTTGCGAACAGGCTCCTGCGTAGAGTCAGGGATTATAGCGAAGTAAAAGAGGAGAAGAAGATCAATAAAGAAAGCGCTATAAAGGCTCTGGAGTCACAGCGCATAGATTCAGCAGGGCTTGACGAGATCGACAGAAAGGTCCTTAAGACTGTGATAGATTTTTACAACGGCGGGCCAGTAGGCATAGAGTCGCTTGCAGCGACATTGAACGAGGAAAGCGATACGATCGTAGATGTAGTTGAGCCGTTTCTTTTAAAGATCGGTTTTGTAAAGCGCACACCAAGGGGCCGAGAAGTCACAAAGCGCGCCTACGAGCACCTTAATATAGCCTACAAGAAGGAAAACCAAAAGGAGTTATTTTAAGGTTTCGTAAGGTTACGTAAAGTTTCGTAATGTTTCGTAAAGTTACAAAAAGCAACCTCACGAAACCTAACGCAACCTAACGCAACTTTACGAAACTTTTATATATCATGAGATTACTGCTTCACATCTGCTGCGGGCCCTGCGCATTATACCCCATTAAACAACTTGCAGATAAAAAATTTAAAGAGGTTATAGGTTTTTATTATAACCCCAATATTCATCCGCCCAGCGAGTACAAAAGACGCAGGGATGCCCTGCAGCTTACAGGTATGGATGTAATATATCCTCCTTATGTGATGGAGGAGTATTTTAGGAAGACCACATCAAAGGAAGATCGACCTGAGAGATGTCAGTTGTGTTGGGATCTACGACTTGCAAAGACAGCAGAGTATGCCAAAAAAAATAATTTCGATGCCTTCACAACGACACTTTTGATAAGCCCTTATCAGGATCACGAACTCGTTAAAAAAATCGGAGAGGACGTAGGTCGAAAAAAAGAGATAGAGTTTTACTATGAAGATTTTCGCGTAGGCTTTAGACAGTCGCAAGAAGCGGCAAAAAAATCTGAGATGTACAGGCAGAAGTACTGTGGCTGTGTATTCTCGGAGCTAGAACGCGTAAAAATATCCCAATCCAGACAATGATCCGTAAGATATTGATCTTAATGCTGATTATGAATCCGTCATGGCTTTATGCCATGGGTTCGACACCTGCGCATAAGTATATCCCCGTAAGGGTGCTAGTTCTAAAGACCAAAGACACTATAAATATGAGCATAAAAGGGCCTTACAAGGTGGTTGATTTTGATACCAAGGAAACATTGAGGCATGGCAAGGGCTTAAGAGAGCATTCTGTATCTATCAATGATATTGATTCAACTGGAATAAAGGTCTTGCTAGAAGAGAGGGCGCGCATTTACATAAATAAACGCCAGTTTCGTGGTGACATCGACATAATCAAGGACAAAGAGAATAATCTCTTAGTGATCAACCATATTGATGTAGAGGAATATCTTTACGGGGTATTGTATCACGAGGTCTCGCATCGCTGGCCAATAGAGATCCTGAAAGCCCAGGCAATAGCGGCAAGGACATACGCGCTTTATGAAAAGCTGATAAGTAAGAATAAATTTTTTGACCTTACTTCAGATATATATTCGCAGGTCTATGGCGGCAGGACATCTGAGAAATGGAATACTAATAAGGCAGTGAATCTGACGATGGGATTGATACTTACATATAACGGACAGATCTTTCCGGCCTATTATCACGCGACCTGCGGTGGCCGCACTTCTGATGTCATAAGCCTGTGGAATATAGACGTGCCTGCTTTAAAAGGCACGACATGTAATTTTTGCAAGGACTCTCCTCATTATGAATGGAAAAAGGAATTGAAAATGGATTATATAGAGGAGAAGCTGAATAAAAAAGGCATTACCTCAATAGATGTTCTAAAAAGAGATAGAGCTGGCCGGATACTGGAGCTAGTTGTGAAAGGTAAAGGCAGTGATCTCGGATTAAGCGGGAATAAATTTAGATTACAGGTAGGGCCGAATGTAATAAGAAGCGCGAATTTTGAGGTAGAGATCAAAGGAAGGTTTGTTACTTTTTTAGGTCACGGCTGGGGCCATGGAATAGGCATGTGCCAATGGGGCGCGTATGGCATGGCAAGGAAAGGCTACAAGGCCGAGGAGATTTTAGAATATTATTATCCCGGCGCAGACATAGTGAGGGTGGAATAACAAGGGACAAGGGATAAGCAACAAGGGACAAGGAGCATCTAAACCCCTTGTCTCTTGTTGCATGTCCCTTGTCACTAACGTATGAAATTATCAGATTTCGACTATAATTTACCAAAGGAGTTAATCGCGCAGCACCCTAGCGAGAAACGGGATGAGTCTCGGCTTTTGGTCTTGCATAGAGATACAGGCAGGATAGAACACAAGATTTTTAAAGATATTGTAGATTATTTTTGCAAGGATGATTTAGTGGTGTTGAATAATACAAAGGTTGTGCCGGCTAGGCTTTGGGGGAAGAAAGAGACGGGTGGGAAGGTTGAGGCGCTTGTCTTGCAGGGGCAAGGGACAAGTGACAAGGGACAAGAAGGGTATGAAGTGCTATTGAAGCCTGCCAGAGGTTGTAAGGTTGGGAGTAAGTTAATTTTTGGAGATGGAGAATTAAAGGCCGAAGTTGCTAGAATAGAGGATGGCAGGAGATTTTTGAAGTTTGAGTGCAATGGGGATTTTGATGAATTATTGGATAGATTTGGCAAGATGCCTTTGCCGCTATATATCAAGCGTGACGCAGAAGATGCTGATAAAGACAGATATCAGACAGTTTATGCTTCAAAGAAGGGAGCTATTGCAGCGCCTACCGCGGGCTTACATTTCACAAAAGATATTTTATCGCGTATTGCTGATAAAGGAACTGATATAGAATACGTAACGCTCCATGTTGGTTACGGTACATTCAAGCCAGTCAAGTGTGATGACGTGACAAAGCACGAGATGGAAAAAGAATATTTTGAGATAAAGCCAGAAGTGGTCAAGAAACTACAAAATAAAAAAGGCAGGATAGCAGCTGTTGGCACAACAACATGCAGAGCCCTTGAAACAATAGCCAAAAAAGCCGAGGCTGGACCTCGGCTTTTTTTAAAGCCGAGGTCCAGCCTCGGCTTTTTTGGGTGGACAGATTTGTTTATTTACCCAGGTTTTAGATTCAAGGCAGTGGATGCGCTTTTGACTAATTTTCACCTGCCTCGGACAACACTTTTAATGCTCGTAAGCGCGTTTTGCGGTCGAGAGCTTTTATTTAAAGCTTATAAAGAGGCAGTAGATAAAAA
>JAHIRR010000105.1 GCA_018818505.1 Candidatus Omnitrophota bacterium
ATAGAATGCTCTATCAATTTATTGAATGTATCCTCCTCAATTCCCTGCTGTATTCTTTTCCAAAGAATAACAAGACGATTTGTTAGCTTAGCATCTTTATATGCTTCGAGTTTTTTTCGTAGCGAGGGCGCACTCTCAATATTTTTATTAAAAGAGAAACTCTCCTCTGAAACTCTGTTTAATATCTTAGCTTTAACTAATCCAAGTAATAACTTATCCATATGCTTAAAATCTTTTTTATCAATGTTTTTCTCCTTGATTAAAAAATTCTTGGCAATGCGTTCTCCTTTATTTTTTCTTGATGTTTCAAAATATGTTTCTAGATTCTGTGCGTCTTTAAAATATCTGGTTTTAAATGCCTCTTTATTCTTTACCTTTTTGCCATAGTCAGCCTCTAGAAAATGCGGCATAAAACCATCAAGCCACCACTGCAATATATCTGTAGCTGGCTCGCCAAAGTAGCGACAATCAACCTCTAAATACGTGTACATGCAAAGCTGCATATAATAACCAAAGTATTTATAAAAGCATCCATATGGATCCCTTTCATTAAAAAGGTCTATATTACTACCTGTATCTGTATAATAATTAACGCCTGTCAATACATTCTCAGGGTTTATAACTATATGCACGTCCACCCTATAGTGCGACAGTACTTCTGCTGCATTCCAGCCCAATGCATTAGCTATAGACTCCGCATTATACTGCTCATTTCCTCCAGCCATTACCTGGCCTACCCTTTGACTGCTGGGAGATATGCGGCCTATTCCCTGAAAGGTTTCTTGTCTTTCTGGGTATTTCCATTTAATCCTAAATGCAGGTCGCGGTGTTTTTCCTTCATAATATGCCTTTTCAAACCTAAAACGATTTAGATAATTTATATCTTCGGCAGAATACATGTGACCAGGCACCTGTCCGAAGATAGTTATACTAACTGCCTGGGTTTTATCCTGAGATGCACCTCCTCTTACTGGACGATTATAACTCAGATTAAGCCTTGAGGAATCGCCCCCCAGATAGTCTCCAAAGGACTTTAAATCAAGTATAAACTCAAATCCTTCATCGGAGGGTGCAACTATAGGTTCTCTTGTATCATTCCACATTAAAACTCCACCTCTTCCTCTTACTGCTGATTCAGGATCAAGATTCACGTCCATTAATAGGCTAACCTTGCCTTGAGGTTCTCCGTCAAGGGTAGATAAAATATAACCCTTACCCCAGACATCTTCCACCAACCATTTACGCAGTTCAAACGGCAAATCCATAAATTCAGGATAGATGTCCACCTCCAAACTTCCATCTGAAACCTTCATTAGATTAAGCGGCACTTCCATGGTATGCTTAGACCACACCTTAGGCAATTCATTTTTACTTTTTATAGACCGCTGTATTACATCCTTAAGCCATTTTATACTGTACCTATAGCTCAGGCCTTCTGGATCTTCTTTTTTTACTATCTTTTTGGTTCTCGGATCCTGCTCAAAAGTAGTATTCACTAAAAGCTTGCCCCTGCATCCTTCCTGAACATCAAACTCTTCATCGAGTATTTGTAGATCTATATACTTATCTGAAATCTTCAGATCTGGCCTAGAGCTAAGCAACCTGTGCTGTCTTGCAAAATCTTCTTTGCCTTGCTCTGTAAGCATCTCCACAAACATCCTGTCTGCATCATTAGCTGCTGGCTGCAGCCTAAAATTTCTAATATAGTTCAATACTCTTACTGTACGAATTAGCTTTTCTACAGAAAGAGGGTATGAAAATTCTTTATTGAGTCCCAAAGATAAAGTCTTCAGAATAGAGACTAACTTATCCATATGAGGGATAACTTTTTCCTTTGCCTCTTCCAATACATCGTTTCTTAATACTGTCATTACGCGTTCCGCATTCTTTTCTTCAAGTTTTTGAACTTTTTCTGCGGCCTTTTTTAATTTAGACATTTTATCATTCGACGCCAAGGTATCATAATATTCTAATCTTGCCTCGAGAATGGCTTTCTGTGAAGGCTTTGCGTAAAATTTTAACTTCTGTCCATCATGTGCCATGCGATACCTTGCATGCTTTACATTAACTACACCAGTGCCTTCTTTCTGGTCTACTGCCTTGAAATATTCTATCCGTGCATTTACAGTTTTAAT
>JAHIRR010000106.1 GCA_018818505.1 Candidatus Omnitrophota bacterium
ATTCTCAAGCAATATTACCGCTATCGTGACAGTGGCGGACGACGGCGGATCTTCGGGCCGGCTCAGGGAGCAGTTTGACATACTCCCGCCCGGCGATATACGCAACTGCCTTGTTGCCCTGGCGGACACAGAGCCTCTGATGCGCGATCTTTTTCAATTCAGGTTCGGGAATGAATCGGAATTAAAAGGCCATAGCTTCGGGAACCTTTTTATCACGGCCCTGTCAAAGGTAACAGGTGACTTTGAAAAGGCCATAAAAGAATCAAGTAAGGTCCTGGCGATAAGAGGGAAGGTTATTCCATCGACATTTGACAAGGTGCAGCTTGTGGCTGAGCACCATAACGGACAGAAGACAAAAGGCGAGACAAAGATAGTAGAGCAGCAAAGTCCCATAAAAAGAATTTTCCTGGATCCTGTGAATTGCACGCCCAGTAAAGAATCTTTTGAGGCCATCGATGATGCTGATATAATAATCCTTGGCCCTGGTAGTTTATATACCAGCGTAATCCCAAATCTTTTAGTGACTGGTATTGCTGACAGGGTCGCCCTGTCGCCAGCGCCTAAGGTCTACGTGTGCAATGTAATGACTCAGCCAGGGGAAACAGACAATTATACAGCATTCGATCACTTAAACACTATTATATCGCATACCAGGCCTGATATTGTCAATAGCTGTATAGTGAATACGGGGGCTGTCCCTCCAGAGCTGCTTAAAAAATATGAGGAAGAGAGCGCATATCCTGTACTGGCTGATTCTGACAGGATCATTGAAAAAGGGTATGGTGTGATCGAAGAAGATATTATAAGTACTGAGGATTATGTAAGGCATGGCCCAAAGAGACTTTCAAAGATCATCATAGATCTCGCCTTGAAGGCAAAGGCAGCAACCAGTAAACAGTGATGTTGATAAAAAAGAAGATAATAGTAAATAATCCACAGGGGCTTCACGCGCGTCCAGCCGCGCTTTTCGTGCAGATAGCAAACAAGTACGAGAGCGATGTTATTGTAAAAAAAGGAAATGACGAGGTGAACGGGAAATCCATAATGGGGATTATGACTCTGGCCGCTGAAAAAGGGAGCGCCATACGCCTTAAAATAAATGGTCCTGACGCAAAAGAGGCAATGGCGGAACTTGAAAAGGTAGTATCTGGGGAGACAGCAGTATGATATTAAAAGGTATACCAGCTTCGCCTGGCGTAGCTATTGGGAAAGTATTTTTGTTTGACGCGAGGCGTTTCATAGTGTCTGCGCGAAAGATAAAAGAGAGCGATATACCGACCGAGATCGTGCGTTTTGAAGAAGCGCTTATCAAGACTCGCACAGAGATAGTGGCTATACAGAAAAAAATAACAAAGGAGATGGGCACGCATCATGCGGAGATATTCAACGCGCATCTGTTGGTCCTAGAAGACAGGATGCTTATTGAAGAGGTAATAGATCGTTTGAAGAAGGAACATAAATGCGTTGAGCATGTGTTCAGCAGGGTTCTGGACAAATATATAAAGGTATTTTCCAAGATGAACGACGAATATCTAAAGGAGCGAATCAGCGATATAGATGATGTTGGCAAGAGGATTCTAAAAAATCTATTGGGCGCAAAAGAAAAATCATTGAGCGATTTAAAAGAAAAGGTTATTGTTGTGGCATACGATCTTTCTCCTTCGGATACCGCGACTATGCATAAGAAAAATGTGATGGGGTTTGTTACTGACATAGGAGGCCGTACTTCGCATACAGCCATTATGGCAAAGTCCCTGGAGATACCTGCTGTGGTAGGATTAGAGAAGGCCACGGCCAGGATGAGTTCCGGAGATATACTTATTGTTGATGGCACAGAAGGCATTGTGATAATCAATCCGGACAAGGCCGCGCTTAAAAAATACCATGCCCGCCACTCCCAGTTTGTAAAATTTGAAAAGAATCTTGTTAATTTAAAGGACGAACCTGCCCAGACGATTGATGGACATCGTGTTGAGATATCAGCGAATATCGAAATGCCTGAAGAGATAGATTCTGTTATTGCGCATGGCGCAGAAGGCATAGGGCTCTATCGCACAGAGTATTTATATATGAATAAAAAGGGCTTGCCTAGCGAGGATGAGCAGTTTGAGGCGTATAAAAATGTCGTAACGAAACTTTCCGGCGCTCCTGTTATAATGCGCACCCTGGACCTTGGCGGTGATAAGTTTTTATCGCAGCTCGAGGTGCCGCATGAGATGAATCCGTTTTTGGGATGGCGCGCTATAAGATTCTGTCTTGCGCAGCCAAAGATATTTAAGGCGCAGTTGAGGGCAATATTGCGGGCTAGCGCTTTTGGAAATACCAAACTTATGTTTCCCATGATCTCTGGTGTCGAAGAACTAAGGCAGGCGATCGAGGTATTGAACGAGGCAAAACAGGAACTGCGCGCCAAGAATATAAAGTTTGATAAAGATGTTGAGATCGGCGCGATGATAGAGATACCTTCTGCCGCGCTTACATGCGATCTGCTGGCAAAAGAAGTGGACTTCTTCAGCATCGGCACAAATGATCTTATACAGTATTCGCTCGCGATAGACAGGGTAAATGAAAAGATAGCCTACCTTTATAAGCCGACGCATCCCGCGGTACTCAGATTGATAAAAAATATAATTGATGCAGGGCATAGGAACAAGATATGGGTGGGTATGTGCGGGGAAATGGCAGGAGAACCTGGCTTTGGACTTTTATTGTTGGGCCTTGGGTTAGATGAATTCAGTATGAGCGCCGCGGCTATTCCAGAGATGAAATATATAATAAGGAATCTTAAGTTTAAGGATGCCCAGGCTGTGGCTGAAGAGGCTCTGACTTTACCTACAGGAGAAGAGGTGGAGGAATTTACGAACAAGAAATTAAATGAATTTATCCCAAACCTGAAAAAGATGAGAAGGAGCATCAAATGAATAATTTAGACAACCGTGAGTTAACAGCTAAGCTGGATACATCAAATATGTTAAAGCTTATTTCAGGGCTCCCTGAACAATGTAAAGAGGCTTACGAAATAGGAAGGGAGTCTAAAGTATCAAAACCAAAAAACCAGATCAGCAATATAGTTTTTGCAGGGCTGGGCGGCTCTGCGATAGGCGCGGATATCGTAAGGATTTATTTGCAAAATGAGCTTGAGCTTCCTGTGGTCGTCTCTCGCAACTACACGCTGCCTAATTTTGCAGGAAAGGATACGCTCTTATTTTGCGCGAGTTATTCCGGCAATACAGAAGAGACGCTTTCTTCTTTTGAGGATGGCCTTAAAAGAGGCGCCAATATAATAACAATGGGTTCAGGAGGCAAGCTAAAAGAGCTGTCTTCTGAAAATGGTTTTAGTCATGTTACAATTCCCTCCGGGTTTCCTCCAAGGACAGCAGTCGGCTATATGTCTATTTCTGTAATAGCTATCCTGGCAAAGCTGGGATTTATAGGAGATAAGGAGAAGGAGATCGAGGCTGTTTTTTCTGCGCTTAATAATTTAAGGGATAAAGAAATAGGCATTGATGTCCAGACAGATAAAAACATATCCAAAGAGCTCGCGCTAAAACTTCAAGGAAAATATTGTATAGTATATGGCACCAGCGATGTCACTGAGGCCGTGAGCATCAGGTGGAGAGGGCAGATCGCGGAAAATTCAAAGAGCCTATCGTCCAGTCATGTGCTGCCTGAGATGAATCATAACGAGATCGTTGGATGGGAATTCCCAAAGCATCTTCTAAAGGATTTTAAGGTCATAATTTTGCGCGACAAGAAAGATCATGCAAGGACCGGAAAGCGCATAGAGATCTCCAAGGCCGTTATAAAGGAATCTGGAGCAGAGATCTTTGAATTGGAGAGAAGGGACCCCAGCCTCCTGGCGCGGGTATTCTCTCTTATCTATATAGGAGACTTTGTAAGTTTTTACCTGGCCATATTGAATGGCATTGACCCTACGCCTGTGAAACGCGTAGATTATCTGAAGGCGGAACTAGCGAAGGGATAATGCGTGGAGGTTTCGTAAAGTTGCGTTAGGTTTCGTTAGGTTGCGTAAGGTTGCATTAACAACGTTTAAATTCCAGTTTTTTGTAACTTTACGAAACTTTACGAAACTTCACGAAACCTTACGAAACTTAGAAAGATTTATATGAAGGCACTACTACTCGCAGCAGGTTATGCTACGAGATTATATCCACTTACATTAGACAAGCCAAAGCCGCTCTTACCTGTGGCTGGCAGGCCTGTTATTGAATTTATTCTAGATATCATCGAACCCTTGAAAGAAGTGGACGAGGTATTTATTGTAACAAATGAAAAATTTTATAAGCATTTTGAGGAATGGAAACAAGGTTTCACGGGTTCTAAAAAAATAACTGTTATTAACGACGGCACTATCTCCAATGACGACAGGCTTGGCGCGACCGGAGATATAGAGTTCGTCATAAGAAAAGAGAACATAAAGGATGATTTATTGGTCCTTGCAGGAGACAATATCTTCAGGACGAGCCTCGTAAAATTTATGGAGTTTGCTATTTCCAAGAGGCCGTCGATCTCCATAGGGTTGTACGATGTTGGCGACTTGACTCTCGCGAAGAAGTATGGTATTGTTACGCTTGATAAAAATAAAAAAGTGATCGAGTTTAAGGAAAAACCAAAGAATCCAAGATCTACGCTTGCTGCAAAGTGTCTTTATCTTTTCCCAAAGGAGAAACTGGGAGTTATAAAGAAGTATCTGGACACTGATGACGGCAAGGACGCGCCTGGATATTTTCTTGAGTGGCTTTCGAAGAAAGACGCGATCTTCGGATATGTCTTTAAGGACGAGAAGTGGTTTGATATAGGTGATCTGAGATCTTATGAGGAGGCAAATATAGCATTTAGTAAATCGCGGAACCAACGCGGAAGCTAAAGTAGACAAAACAGTCACTGACTGATTTGTCTACTTTAGGCGCGGAACCAACGCGGAAAACAGGAGGAGAAAATGCCAGCTGGAAAATATTTCATAACTTCAGAGTCAGTGTCAGAGGGGCATCCAGATAAACTGTGCGATCAGGTATCAGATGCCATACTTGACGATGTCTTGAGGCAGGATTCAAGGGGCCGTGTGGCTTGTGAGACATTTGTAACAAT
>JAHIRR010000107.1 GCA_018818505.1 Candidatus Omnitrophota bacterium
GTCTGGACGTTGGAAGAGTTCTCGAAGAATCCCGAAGTAGATCCTGTATCACTGCTACCTTAAATATCAACATCTTTATACACTACCCCCGTTAACTCACCGGTTACCATCGGCCCTTTATTTATGTTGACAAAAAATAAATCACAAAATAAAGCAAATCAGATCTTTAGTGCGTTTGGCAACGCGTTTGAGGATTATTCCAATGATATTTTAAATAAAATGTTTCCTAATATTGAGAGGAATAAGCATAAACTGTTTTTTTGTAATTTATTGTATGGAATTTCAAAGATCTCACATTTTCCCTCTCCCCAACGGGGAGAGGGTTAGGGTGAGGGGGATTTAAGCTCTTTGACAATCAGAATGAGATAATTTGAACTGGTTTAATAGACTTAGGATCGGTTTTATAGGTTCTGCCAGAGGGCGAAGTGTAGTTAATAGGCTGCATAAAGCCGTCAGGACAGACTGAGCAGGTAAATCTGGGAGGATAAGACATATCTCCTCTGTTATCCGTTGAGTCCATATGCTCAACAACATCTCTGGGTATATATTCTTGATGAGCACAAAAAGTGCAGATAAACTTGACCACTTCCCGAGGCTGGCCAGGCCTGCGGAACAAGCTACGGAGGATTAGGGAGGTATGCGCGAGATATGTGAAGATATTTGCCATTGTAAGATATACCGGTTAAAATCATCTCAGTGCCGCATCTAGGGCAGCAGGGAGATTTAGTAAACAGATAGTTTCGCAGATTACTAATGAACATATTAGCAGATTTTTTCATATGTTCAATCAAATTTTTAACGGTAGGAATGAGTTCAGAACGGACTCTTACAGCAAAGATGCCGCCATAACGAATTTGACGGAATCCCTTATCAGGGATATGACGAATAAGACGTGCAATAAATTGTTCGACAGTTAATTTGACATGATAGGTTTGAGACGAGATTTGGTCATCGTAAGAGAATATAACGAAGCTGCCATCGTAAGATAAAATTCTGCTCTCAGCGATGACAGGACGCTTGGTATACCGGCCGATGTAGGTTATAGTGAAGCTGGCATCAGGTAATTTTCTACCGAGAGAAACGTACCATATTTTTGAATAGAGATTGTTTAGAAAGGCGTTAGGCTTGAGTTTGATAGCAGAAGGCAGTACAATTAGGTTATTATTGATAGATTTTCTTAAAAAGGAGACGATATTATAGCGCCATGTGGATTTAAGGGTTTTGTGAGGGATAAAGAAGTTATTGACCCAAGACGAATAGTCTAAAGACAGCCCTCCACATGTTAGCAGCATATGTATATGAGGATTAAACTTAAGGTCCCTGCCGAAGGTATGAAGGATCATAGTGATGCCGGGGATATAAGATTTATTAGATACTGTCCATGCAGTAATAGTTACACTAGCGAGTTTAAATAGAGCATTAAGCAGTAATTTTCTATTAAGGAGGATGAGGCTTCTGAGTTCCGAAGGAGCTGTAAAGACAATATGCTGATAACTGACATTTGGGAATTGGGCTATGCTGGAAGATATCCAGCGGTCAGTAGCCAATTTACCGCAGGATGAACAGATCCTGGATTTACAAGAGTGAGGCACGGTGATAAATTCACCGCAATGAGGGCACTGATACTTGTGGAAGCCCAGCTCTTGAGTACGGCATAGAAATAGTTTATTGATATTTTCTACGACAGAAGGGCGGATACGGTGTTTATGTTTTTGATAAAAACGCTGCCAATTGTTGTTATGTTGGAGGATGTGCTTGATGGTGGTTTTTCCAGTGAATACTTCCACAGTAGCAGTATATCATCAAACACAGAAAAAAGATTGATTAAAAGTTCCCGAGCCGGAGGCGAGGGCTAATTTAGATTTTAAGAAGTTCGGGGAGTAGCGCAGTTTGGCTAGCGCGCTTGCTTCGGGAGCAAGAGGTCATGGGTTCAAGTCCCATCTCCCCGACCATGAACCACTCGCTAAGAATACTACTTAAGTTGCACCTTCGCTCGGGTTCATGGCACGGCCATGAATTAAAAGAAGCGAGTGGTTCATGAGCCCTGTACCCGAACGAAGTTGTAACTCAATAGGAATTCTTAGTGAGTGGTACAGGGCTATATATTAATCATGTCTTATAAGCAGCTTCATGTATTTTACTCCGGCAGTGTTCAGGGTGTGGGGTTCAGGTACACGGCGCGTAGGATTGCGTCTGATCTTGGGTTGACCGGCTGGGTAAGGAATCTGGGTGACGGCAGGGTAGAAATGGTGTGCGAAGGAGAAGAGAAGAAGCTTCAGAGATTTTTGGATGATGTAATTGTAGATTTTCATATAAAAGATACACAGATAAGCTGGCAGGAACCAACGCAGGAATTAAATAGCTTTGAGATAAGATTTTAAGATGAAAAAGGATATAGAGCAAGAGATTAAAAAGCTGCGTCAGATCATTGATCATCATGATCGCAGGTATTATGTTGAGAATAAGCCTGAGGTCTCTGACCAGGAATATGATCGCTTGATGAAGGAGCTGGAAAAGCTCGAGAAGGCCCATCCTGAATTAGTTACCCCGGATTCGCCGACACAAAGGGTGAGTGGAGAGATATTAGAAGGTTTTGAGACTGTAGAGCATAGAGAGACTATGCTTAGCATGGACAATACATATTCAGCAGACGAGATAAGAGAGTTTGACAAGCGTGTAAAAAAGAATCTGGAAGTAGATAAGCTGGATTATGTGGTTGAGCTAAAGATAGATGGGGTGAGCGTTTCGCTTCTCTATGAAAAAGGAAGATTTGTACAGGGCGCTACGCGCGGTGACGGGTTTAAAGGAGATGCTATTACCGTGAATCTAAAGACAATAAGGAGCCTGCCGCTAACCCTGGGTAACTTCGTAAGTTGCCCAAAAGGGCAACTTACGAAGTTACCCAGGCCTGAGTTATTCGAGGCGCGGGGAGAAGTGTATATGCCGCGCAAGTCATTTGAGAGGATAAACAAGGAAAAAGAAAAATTAGATGAAGACCTTTTTGCAAACCCTCGCAATGCTGCGGCTGGTTCTTTAAAGCTCCTGGATAGTTCAATGGTGGCAAAAAGGCATCTTAGCATGTGGATATATGGTGTTGGATACGTAGAAGGCGCAGGGTTTGAGACGCAGTCTGAAGCGCTTAGTTTTCTTAAAGAAGCTGGATTTAGCACCAACCCGTACATTAAAAAATGTCATACTATCGAAGAGGTTATTAGTTATTGTGATTCGTGGGAAAAGAAAAAGGATTCTCTGGACTATGATATTGACGGCATGGTTATAAAGGTAGACTCATTTTTATATCAAAAAGCACTTGGCCAGACTTCTAAAAGCCCCAGGTGGATGATAGCTTATAAGTTTCCCGCAGAGAGGAAAGAGACGGTTTTAAAAGATATAGTTGTGCAGGTTGGCCGTACAGGTACGCTTACGCCAGTGGCTATGTTAAAGCCAGTTGAGCTATCAGGGTCAACAGTGAGTCGCGCAACACTCCATAATCAGGATGAGATAATGCGTAAGGATATAAGAATAGGCGATCATGTGATCATAGAAAAGGCAGGCGAGATCATACCTCAGGTAGTTGAAGCCATTAAGAAGAAGCGCACAGGCAGGGAAAAGAAATTTTCAATGCCGAAAAAATGCCCTGCGTGTAGTTCCAAGGTAGAGAGCGTTGAGGGTGAGGTCGCGCTAAGGTGTGAAAATCTCAGCTGTCCCGCGCAGCTTAAAGAAAGGGTTAAGCATTTTGCATCAAGACAGGCAATGGATATAGAGGGCATGGGCGAGGCAATTGTAAATCAGTTGGTAGATAAGAAGTTAATAGAGGATTATGGTGATATTTACAGCTTAAAACTTGACAAAGTCGCAGATCTTGAGAGAATGGCAGATAAGTCTGCGTCTAATTTGATGAACGCGATCGAAAAGAGCAAATCAAATGAGCTTAATTGCCTTGTTTTTGGCTTGGGCATACGGCATGTCGGCGTAAGGGCCGCGTGGATACTGGCTTCCAGGTTTAA
>JAHIRR010000108.1 GCA_018818505.1 Candidatus Omnitrophota bacterium
AACGAAATCCATTATGGTGACATTTTTTGCCGGCATGTCGATGAGTTTCAATGCTATAGGAATGGCGCATTGCGACACAGACCCACACCCAATTATCAAAAGCTTGCCATTAAATTTCATAAGGAACTCCTTTCGTTATTAAAAGATACCACAGAGAACACAGAGATTTTTTTAAATTATATTATTTCTCTGTGTACTCTGTGGTTTCTTTTTTCTATATCTATTTTTTAGTATAACATATTTTTCTATTTTGCAAAGAGAAAATTTTTATAATTCCAAAAATATTTAACATGAATGTCATTGCGAGGAGCAAAGCGACGAAGCCCCGCCCTTTCTGAAGAAAGGGCGGGGCTTCGCTCGCAATGACATTCAGGTTACCTTACCAGTTACTTTGAAAATTTTAAAAACGTTGTAAATATTTCTTTTGTGTAGTATAATAAACCATAGTCAATCCGACGAGGCTAAGCAGTATAATTGTTTAGCAAAGACGGAATTTTTATGGGTGGGTTATGAGAAGGTTTGGAAAAGGGCATAGGATAGCCGTGGTATTTATACTGATACTGGCGATGTTATGCGTAGGTGACGCTTATGCTCTTAGACCTTTCATGCAAAGCAGCAATATTATTAAAAATGAAGAGGAGAGTTCGGATTGGAAACCTAGTCCGGTTGAGAAGACCGTGTATGAATGCTGGCAAGCGATAGTAAGTAGAGATGATGAAAAAGTGAAACAAATTCTAGAAAGCCTCAAAGAGGGAACGCTGCCTTTGGAAAATTTTCGTTTCGTTACATCAAAGGATTTAGAAATGGCATATAAAAGATATCAATATAGTTATGAGCCAGAACTTCCAAATCCAGAAGCCCAGATGGCAAAACTTATAGCATGGGAGTTTTTATTTAGAAAGGTTGAATATAAAGAAACAAAAGATTCTTTCTTTTGGGCTATTGTTATTGCAGTAGAAAATGTCCTGCAGCATGTAATTCCTTTGCCCGTCAATGGTAAAGCTTTGATGCTTATGTTCAAACAGGAAATAGGAGAAACAGTAGAGTACTGGATTTACATTATTGATTCTGGCGAGGGTATGCCCGTACAAGAAGTTATTAATGGTAAATATCGGGCTAAAACTGGCAGATGGAAAGAATCGATAGAGTGGCTTAAAGAAAACTTACAGATGACAGGAGATTGGGCGATAGTTTCTTTTGGAGAGCAGTGGGGCTCTGTATCCAGAATAGTTAAAGCGCCATTATTCGACTATCCGTCAATCGGGACATTGTTCGCCGTCCATTTTGTTTTACCACTTGATCTTTTCAAATCGCTTATCAAAAAGTTTTCTTCGAATAAAATATTACACCGTAATTTATAACATATATGTTTCAAAGTAAGATACAAAGCACATGGGTAGCTTTACGGCAGGTAAAAAAACAATCATTTCTGCGAAGCCAAAGGCGAAAGCGCTTTGGCGAAGCAGAATGGGTGGATTATGAGAAGGTTTGGAAAAGGGTATAGGATATTTTTAGTATTTATACTGATAACGCTATTTTTGTGCATAGATAGCGGATATGCTTTGTCTAATCTCAGGATTCCTTTAGGGTCTAGCAGTATAGAGAAAGCCTTACGTGGAGAGAATTCTCATTTCGATCTTTACGGAGTGGCTATTGATGAGGAGGGCAAAAGATTAGCAATAGAACAGTATCAGATTGCAATAAATAGACTTATTGCTTGGCTAGAAGGAAACAACATATCAATTTCAAATGTTGTAATATATGGAAGTTTTGCTGGTTTCAAGAGCAACTTGCCAAGGTTAGGCGTGCGTAATATTAATTCGTCTATTTTGGAAGCATTATTACTTCAAACTAAAGACACACCATTAGACATAGATATTTGTGTGCCTATCAACATGAAAAGAGAAAAAGCTCTAGTCGGAGATTTGGCAGCACTATGCAAAGATATACTTAATGAGAACGGAATAAAGGTTCAGGTTCTTGGGAAGGAAACTCTGGTTTTAATCTTAGAATCTCATAAACCAGAAGTTCCAATATCTGAATTTGCTGGTGATAGTTTAATTAAGGCATACCAAGTCACCCTTGCTTCAAATCTTGCTACAGGTAGCAGTAAGAATCTAGAGAAAATTACAGATGATGGGATACGGGTTAGTTCAGATGGGATCTTCTCTGCAAGATTCAAACTAGGTGAGGCAGGGGGGCCTTCCTACGGAGATTATACTTATAGAAATATGCATATAACGCCAGCATATCATATTGCAGAAGCAGTACAAAAATATAAAAAAGGACTACAAGACTTTGATCCAACAACTGATGTGGAAGTTATGTGTGGTAAGTGCTATAGAGAAAACGATACAAAGTTAGCAAATTTATCATGTTACACTAACATTTTGCATCTAGAATTAAAAGCAGGGGATGAGATAGATGTAATATTAAGGCCGATAGGTAAATTACCCCAGAAAGTTTTGTTATTTATCATAAGAGAAGTTGTGAAAGCATTGAAAGATGAATTGTATGCTCATAACGGGTATAAGACAATACTAATCAATTATGAAAATTTTGAAGTACTAATATCCGAGCAGAAGACTTTGAACAAGAGAATGCTTCCTTCTGCTAAGATTCGTAAAGAGATCTAAATATATTCCTGCCTTACTATTTTCTGTTGTTTTTTCGAAGGTTTCACCAGACCAAAAGACACCTTGCGGAATTTTATTATCATTGCATTTTTCCCACTTTGGTTGTAGAATAAGTCTAGATTTACCCCATTCCAAATTCTGAGTGATGCGCGATTTATTTTTTGGAACTACTTGCGTGCAATTCTGATGGATTGTTAGGTGATCTTTAAGAATTTGGAACGGGGTTCAATTCGCAGACGCCATTGGCATCTGCGATGCCAATGGCTGCAAGTTACTAAAATTTTCAATTTTCGTAACTTGTCTGCTCATTGAAGGAGGCACTCATGGACTTTAACACACCTGATGAATTGTTGGGAGGCGGTAAGAAGGTTAGGCCTGTGGCAGGCATGCCTGATATAAGGAAGTATGTGATTCCTGCAGTGGCTGGGTTTTTAGTTTTGACGTTTATATTTTCAGGGCTTTATTCTGTCGGGCCTGATGAGGTGGGCGTAATAAGGAGATTTGGAAAATATGTGCGCACCACAGATCCCGGGCTTCATTTTAAGATCCCGATGGGCGTAGAAAAGGCCAACAAGGTCAAGGTAAAATATATATTTAAGGAAGAATTTGGTTTCAGGACCTTGAAGCCGGGGATAAAGACACAGTATTCCTCAAGGGAATATTTTGACGAGTCGCTTATGCTTACAGGAGACCTTAATGTCCTGGTCGTCGAGTGGATAGTACAGTTCAAGATAAAAGATCCTGTGAAATTATTGTTTAACATAAGAGACCCGCGTGAGACCATGCACGCTATATCTGAGGCAGTGATGAGACAGATAGTGGGCGATGATTCAGTGAGTGGTATTCTGACCGCCAGAAGGATGGAGATAAATCAGACAGCGCAGGATAAATTGCAGGAGATACTGGATTCTTACGATAGCGGCATCCAGATAGTCACTGTGAAACTGCAGGACGTAAACCCTCCTGACGAGGTAAAGTCATCTTTTAACGAAGTGAACGAGGCAAAGCAGGAAAAGGAAAAGATGATAAACCAGGCCTGGGAGGCCTACAATAAAGCCATACCTGCCGCAAAGGGCGAGGCAGAAAAGACCATCAAAGAGTCTGAAGGGTATGCGCTCAAGAGAATAAACGCGGCAAAAGGAGATGCAGCGAGATTTATAGATACATGGAATGCATATAGGGAGGCAAAAGAGGTCACGCGCAAGAGATTATATCTAGAGACAATGAATGAGGTGTTGCCAAAGGCAGGGCAGAAATACATCATGGATGCATCATCTAACAGCATACTACCTCTACTTAAATTAAACAGGGCCGGAGGTGCACAATGAAGACGACGATAAATATTGCAATAGGTATCTTAGTAATGACGATGCTTCTTTTCTTAAGCGGAGCGATTTATACGATCGATGAGACACAACAGGTGGTTATTACACAGTTCGGAGAACCGATAGGAAAGCCCATTGTAACGTCAGGGCTTCATTTTAAATTGCCTTTTATTCAGCAGGCAAACTATTTTGAAGAACGTATTCTTCAGTGGGATGGTAACCCAAACCAGATTCCTACCAAAGATAAGAGATACATATGGGTGGATACAACAGCGAGATGGAAGATAGTGGACGCTCTTAAGTTTATGCAGTCAGTGACAAATGAAGTCGGCGCGCACGCAAGATTGGACGACATAGTGGATTCTGCGACAAGGGATTATATCACGAGTCATAACCTTGTTGAGATTGTGCGCAATTCAAATCGCTTGATAGAATCCAGTCTTTCTAAAGAACAGGATGAGATAAAGGCAGCTGACGAGGCGCTTGAGACAATAAAGGTCGGCAGGGATGCTATTACACGCGGGATACTGAAAAAGGCCCGTGAAATAGTGCCGCAGTATGGCATAGCGCTTGTGGACGTAAGGATTAAGAGGATTAACTATGTAAGTGATGTGCGCGACAAGGTCTATGAGAGGATGATATCTGAGAGAAAGAGGGCGGCTGAGAGATATCGCTCAGAGGGCCAGGGCAAAAAAAGAGAGATAGAAGGCCAGATGCAGAAGGAGTTAAAGCAGATCAGCTCAGAGGCATATAAGACGGCAGAAGAGATAAAGGGAAAAGGCGACGCAAGCGCAATAGCGATCTACGCGGACGCCTATAATAAAGATCCTGAGTTCTATTCTTTTTTAAAGACGCTCGAGACTTATAAGAACACTGTAGACAGCGGCACAATGATCATCTTCAGCCCGGATAGTGACTATCTGGAATATTTCAACACTGCGCAATAGGAAGATATGAAAAAGGTCAGGGTAGTACATATTTTTGTATTTGCTATATTGTTAGTATTTGTATATTATAGTTATGCTGGTAATATGCCCAAGTGGTTTCTTTTTGATGAAAAGAGCGCGCTTAATGAATGGCAGGAAAAGATATTTAAGAATAAGGTCCTGTATTCGGTAGAAGAAGGACTCAAAGATGGATACCTTTCAGCCAAAAGTGAACAGGCCTGCTCAGGCCTATTTTACAGAATAGGTTTTGATCCAAAGACGCTCCCCATGATAAGCTGGCAGTGGAAGGTAGTGAAATTTCCTGAAAAAAAAGGGCCTGTGGCCAGTGAAAAGAATGGATGGATAGAAAAGGATGATTATGCCGCAAGGGTGTATGTTATATTTCCGAGCCTGAATTTCAGGAGGACAAGGAGCATTGAATATATATGGGATGAGCATTTACCAGAAGGGACAGTAATGACAAGCCCATATTTTAAGAACATCAAGCTTATTGTAGTTGAGTCGGGTGCAGGTAACATGGATCAATGGGTGCTTGAGAAACGCAATATCTACGAAGACTATAAAAGGGCATTTGGCAAGGCCCCTTCCAGCAATGTGGGAGCAATCGCCCTTATGACTGACACAGATAATACATTGTCCACTGCCGAGGCATTGTATAAAGACATAAAAGTGGGGTATAAAGATGAATAAAAAAAATAAAAGAAGCAAGAATTTCGCTAATAAACTGCACAGGGAAATTTTTCTGCTTGTGGTGGCAGCGGCCATAATACCAGCTGGCATAGCCACCATCTCTCTTTATTATCTGATCTTCGGTGTTACAGCAGAACAGATCGCGATTCCAGAGGCCATTGCATATAACATCATACCTGCATCCCAAAAGGTCAGTTCCATTTTATTATACGCGGCTCCACTTTCTATTTCGATTATTTTATTGCTGACCTACAAGATATCCCACAGGATAATAGGGCCTTTTGACAGGATAGTAGAGGAGTTGGATGACCATATAAAGGGCAAGGGAACAGGCCGTATAATCATAAGAAAGGGAGATAAGTTCCAGCCGTTAGTAGAGAGGATAAACAGGTTGTTAAAAGGTAGTGTCAAATAAAGCATGCAAGGATTTAAAAGAAACCACAGAGAACACAGAGAAAAACTATAATTAAAAAAAACTCTGTATACTCCAAAAGAACATCTTTTAAAGGATGTTACAGAAAAGATAATCTCCTG